>CBDTUH010000131.1:0-9205 GCA_965363375.1 uncultured bacterium | reverse complement strand
CATTGCCCGTAAAAGAAGTGGAAGATAAAGAACCGCTGATGCCGGGCACCATTTACCTGGCGCCACCTGATTACCACCTGCTGTTAGAAGATGAACAAAATTTTTCGCTGGACAGTTCTGAAAAAATACATTACAGCCGTCCCAGCATCGATGTAACCTTTGAGTCGGTAGCCGAAACATTTGGCAGTAGTTGTGTGGGCGTGTTGCTTTCCGGCGCCAATGCCGATGGTGCGCAGGGCATGCTTGCCATCAGTCGCAAGGGAGGCTACACCATTGCGCAAGACCCCAAAACAGCCGAAGTAGGTTTTATGCCACAGCAGGCCATTGCATTAGATGCCGCTCAGGCCATTGTAAGCACACAGGAACTGCCTTCCTTCTTTGCCCGGCTGCTGACTTGAATACATTAAAAGAAATAGAGACGTTTTGAAAAACGAGTCACAGGTGTAATGATTTGTTTATTTATTAAAAGGAAAATCAGACGTTTTTACTCATTGCATTGGAGCAAGCATTTCAATTCAGGCAATCGTATGCGTATTTAATCCATCCCGTTTTACCTTATTTTTATAGCTGTTGTTTTGCTTTCTTTTAAAACCATTTTTCCAATTAAATATGAATGTAAGATTTGGGTTGAGCATACTGCTCTTGATGCTGTTTGCCGGTTGTACCGCACAGAAAAAAACAATCAGTAATAGCTGGATACAATTGTTCAACGGTAAAGATATTTCTGATTGGACGGTGAAAATTAAAGACCACGCTGTAGGTAAAAACTTTGGCAATACCTTTCGGGTAGAAGATGGTGTGCTGAAAGTAAGTTATGACCAGTATAACGGATTTAAAGAACAGTACGGGCACCTGTTTTACAACAAACCATTCAGTGCTTACCTGCTTGTGGTGGAGTACCGCTTTACGGGCAGCCAGGTGACAGAAGGTCCGGGCTGGGCTTTTCGCAACAGCGGCATGATGCTGCATTCGCCGGCTCCGCAAACCATGGCAAAAGAACAGGACTTTCCTATTTCGCTGGAAGCGCAATTGTTGGGCGGCAGCGACAGTGGCGAGCGCAGCACCGGCAACCTTTGCACACCCGGAACCAATGTAGTGATGAACGGAAAATTATTTACACCGCACTGTGTTAATTCAAGCTCTAAAACTTACCACGGCGATGGGTGGGTACGAGCAGAAGTGCTGGTGTTGAGAGATTCCATCATCAAACATATTGTAGAAGGCGATACGGTACTTACCTACAGCAAACCTCAGTACGACGCAAATGATAAATGGGTAAAAAACGCCGGGCTGAAAGGTGGTGAAACCATTAAGGAAGGCTTTATATCGCTGCAAAGTGAAAGCCACCCGGTGGAGTTCCGTAAGGTAGCGCTGTTTAACCTGGAGCCTTATATCAATAATAGCAAAAAGCTGGAAGAAGTGTTAGAACAACTGCGTACGCGAAAGGAAAAATAGACGTTTGAGAAAATGAAAAATTGAGAAATGCAAAAGGAAAAACTGACGTTTTCTATGTAGGGCCTTTGCGTCAAAAACTTAAAAGGAAAAACAGACGTTTTGTAACTTCTGTTGATTTTTCTGTACCATCAAAAGCACATGCACGGAAGAAAATAAAAGAACAAACAAAAGAGTTATAAAAAGAAAAAGGCCATATTGGCCTTTTTCTTTTATGTTGTAAAACGTCTGTTTTTCCTTTTGTTTATGCAGTTTTTGTTTCTTCGGGATTGCCCAGTTGCTTCATGATGCGCACGTGCGATACAATGGCTTTGCCCATGCTCGGAAATGAATGATAAGGCAGCCCGAATTTTTTACACTCCTGTTGTACAATTTCGCTAAGGGCAGGGTAGTGTATATGGCTGATGCGCGGAAACAAGTGATGCTCTACCTGGTAATTAAGCCCGCCAACATACCAGCCGATGATTTTATTGTTAGGCGAAAAATTAGCCGTGGTTTTTATCTGGTGTGCCGCCCATTCAGATTGTATTACTTTATCTTCCAATCCTGCGCTTTCAAATTCAGGACCTTCCACTGCGTGCGCCAGTTGAAATACAGTGGCCAGCACAATGCCCATCAACACACCCATGGTAACAAACCCAATAAGCCAGGGTAAAAATCCAACAGCAATAATGGGGATAACCATATAAAACAACACATACATGAATTTGCTGAACCAGAAAACAAAATGTTCTTTAAGATTCATCTTTTGCAGTGGTGTGTTATTTATTTTTTTAGAAAAATATTTTACAAAATCGCGGAAGCCCACCCACATAAATATAGTGAGCGAATAAGCCACCGGCAGGTATAAATGCTGGTAGCGATGTATGGGCAGCCATTGTTGCGTAGGGCTTTGGCGCAGCAGCTTGCTTTGTGCAATGTCGTCATCCAGGCCTTCAATATTGGTGTAGGTATGGTGTAAAATGTTATGCTTCTGCTTCCAGAAAAAAGCATTGGCGCCAAGCGCATTCAGGGTTAATCCCAATGTATTGTTCACCCACTTTTTACTGGAGTAACTGCCGTGGCAGGCATCGTGCATTACATTAAAACCAATAGAAGATAACACCAGTCCCAGCACACCACACAAGGCAAGTGCGGCCCATACCGGCAGGGTCACGGTAAGTAACGTAATGTACAATCCCACCGCAGCCGGTATCAGCACCAGTGTTTTGGAATAAAGCCGCCAGTTGCCGGTTTTTTTCAATTTTTCGGATGCGAAATAATTGTCTACTGATTTTTTAAGGGAGGAAAAAAACAAGTGTCCGTTGTTTTCAAAAACTAATTTAGCCATGTGCATTTATTTAGTTGCCTATAGCCAAATCTTTAAAAGCTCTAACTGAGGCGGAAGTGTAAATATAAATATTTAACGTCGGCAGTAATGATAAATATTTGTTGTTTCATACAAATTTAGGATTGTGTTACATCATCTTATTTTCCTTTTATCATAGCATTAGCAACTTATTTCCTATCTTTATGCTGTTAATATACGCTCTCACTATACACAGACTCGATAATCTTCATTCCGTTAAGCATCATCAAGTCATACCGATGATGAGCCTATAAAAAGCCTGGCTTTTGCTTCAAACACACATGGCATGGCCGGATTTGTTTACAATTAATTATTACAACATTGACATTTGATCAACTGGGGCTTATAGAGCCTTTACTAAAAGCATTGAAGGCTGAGGGTTATACTACCCCTACGCCTATTCAGCAGCAATCCATTCCTATCGTATTACAAAACCGCGACCTGCTGGGTTGCGCCCAAACCGGAACCGGTAAAACAGCTGCTTTTGCACTGCCTATTTTACAAATATTGCAGGAAGACAATAAACCAGGAAGGGCTTACCGCCACATACGTGCACTGGTACTTACGCCCACGCGCGAGCTTGCCGTGCAGATTGATGAAAGCTTTGCTGCCTATGGAAAATATACGGGCCTGCAGCAGCAGGTGATTTTTGGTGGTGTATCGCAAAACGCGCAAACGCTGGCGCTTCGCTATGGTACCGATATTCTAATAGCTACGCCCGGCCGCCTGCTGGACCTGATGAACCAGGGTTATGTGCACCTGGACCACTTGGAAGTATTTGTGCTGGACGAAGCCGACCGTATGCTGGACATGGGCTTTATTCATGATGTGAAAAAAGTGATACGCCATTTGCCCGAAGAAAAACAAACGCTTTTCTTTTCAGCAACCATGCCGCCGCAGATTGCCCAACTGGCAGATAGCCTGCTTTACAACCCGGTTCGGGTGGAAGTGGCTCCTGTTTCTTCTACTGCAGAAAAAATTGACCAGTCGGTTTACTTTGTGCACAAGCGCGATAAAATGCAACTGTTGTTGCACCTGATGCAGCAGCACGAAATTAAACGTACCCTGCTGTTTGCGCGCACCAAGCATGGCGCCGACCGCATTGCTAAAGACCTGAAAAAAGCAGGCCTGAGAGCTGACGCCATTCATGGCGACAAATCGCAGGTGGCAAGGCAGCGCGCCTTGTCTGATTTTAAAAATGGCAAATTGCGTGTATTGGTGGCAACCGATATTGCAGCCCGCGGTATCGACGTGGACAACCTTTCGCACATCATCAACTTTGACCTGCCCAATGTGCCAGAAACTTATGTACACCGAATTGGCCGTACCGGCCGTGCAGGTGCCAGCGGAATTGCACTTTCTTTTTGCGACAGCGAAGAAAGACCATACCTGAACGATATCAATAAACTGATCAACCTGAAAATTCCGGCGGTGGATGCGCATCCTTTTGTGCAAAGCGCGCCGGTAATGGCTGCAGGCAGCAAGCCCCCCGGCAACAGAGGTGGCCAGCCACGAAACGGTAGTAACAACCGGCCCAAGCAGCGTGGTTTTCAGCCGCGCAGGCAAAGCAATCATCAGTTAAGCAGTCATAACAAATAGCTTTTCTGAAACAACGCCAGGGGAAATCAGATTTATAACCGTAAACACGTAAATATGAGTATAGAAGAAATAGAAAAGTTTTTGACGACAAAAGCACAACCGGAGAACAATTACATTAAGATCGATTTTAAGAAAAGAGATTCTATTTACGGGTTGTTTATAAAAGATAACGATTACAGCGATCTGAAATCAAAAAACTTCTGGCGCATTGTTACCCGCACCCATTTTGACGAGTGGCAAAAATCAAAAAACGTGAACCTTGCCAAGATATTTAATGGCATGGAGTTCTCAAGGTTAACTTTATATAAGGATAGCTTTTAGCCAGCCGCCGCACTTATTCCAAATTTTTAAAAGGGTTTTAAAACGTTTTTAAAACCCTTTTATTTTCTCTCTTTTTTTCATTTTAAATTTTTACCAGTATGAACATTTATGTATCTAATTTAAACCTTGGCGTTACCGACGATCTGTTGAATTCAACTTTTAGTGCGCATGGAAAGGTGCAATCGGCTAAAGTAATTCTTGACCAGTTTACAGGTTATTCCAGGGGTTTTGGTTTTGTAGAAATGCCCGACAATGCAGAAGCTTCTACTGCTATTGATAAATTGAACGGAACAGAAGTGGATGGCCGCGCCATTTACGCTAAAGAAGCCAGACCCAAAACAGAACATAAAGGTTCTTATCCTACAAGAAAATCTTTTTAATATCTAAAAATATAGTAGCCTGTTAAAACGCAGGCTCACGCTAATAGAATGAATATGTATTTTACCACAATTATTAAAACCGGCGACCGCCAGCGTGAATTCAATTTCAGAAGACTTTCTTCAGGCGGGGCCGACCAAAGCTACAGTGTGGATGTGCCCGATGATAAGGGCAACCGGGTGATGTTCAACATGTACAAAAATGCGCAGGGCCAATGGAAAACGGCAGCCAAATCTTTGCCATTATGGATACACAATGCAGAAGCAATACTAGGCCAGGCTATAGAAGAACACAAGGCTGCGGAAAGCATTGGTAAGTAATTGGGTTACGCCATTTCACTAAAACGTCTGTTTTTCCTTTTAAATTTTTCAGGCTTTCCTCAAAACGTCTCTTTTCCCTTTTGTATCAGTTAAGGTTAATGGCGCTTACAAGCTACAAAATTTTGAAGGATGTGCCTGCGTCTCTTTGCAATTAATGTTGCGTCCGAAAATGATAAACAAATGGTAAAGGAGGCCACTTTCAAATAGAACCCTCATATTTATTCGGCTAAATAGGCCGGGATATCTATTTTTGCTGCCACTAAACACACAGTACATTGGAAGTGATTCAGCAATTGATTGATTTTGTGCTGCATATAGATAAGCACCTGGTAGAGATCGTCAGCAATTACAAAACCTGGACCTACCTTATTTTATTCCTCATCATTTTTGCAGAAACCGGCTTTGTGGTCACACCTTTTTTGCCCGGCGATTCGCTGCTGTTTGCGGCCGGTGCCATTATCGCCAAGCCTGAAAGTGAACTGAACATTTACCTGGCCTGCGGCCTGCTCATTGTGGCAGCCATTTTAGGCGATATGGTCAACTATCATATCGGCAAATACATTGGCCCGCGCGCATTCAGCGGCAAATACAAACTGCTGAAAAAAGATTACCTCGATAAAACACAGCTTTTTTACGAAAAGTACGGCGGTAAAACTATTATTTACGCCCGCTTTGTACCTATCATCCGCACCTTTGCGCCTTTTGTAGCCGGCATTGGCAGCATGACCTATACGCGCTTTGCTTCTTACAACGTTATTGGCGCCGTAGTTTGGATTGCTTCGTTTCTTTTCCTCGGTTATTTCTTTGGTGGCATTCCCATTATAAAGAACAATTTCACTTATGTAATTTTTGCTATTATCATACTTTCCATGCTGCCGCCGGTGATAGAACTGTTGCGCGAAAGAAGCCGTAAAAGAGCAGCACGCCGCAATGTGAACGCGGAATAAGTTAAAGCATCAAAAGGAAAAAGAGACGTTTTTGAAAAGCAGCCTGCACCCTAAGCAGGCTGCTTTTTTTGGGGCAGGCTATTCCATTCTTTTCCCCAACCATGGCTCAATATTTACACATGAGCTTGTTTATAATTTCTTTTATTTATTTATAAAAATCTGTTGCAGAAGCATTTGGAAGTTCACTAAAAATCGTAGCGCTTATTGTTGGGTTTAGTGGCCTGATATGTGTAAGTTTAAAAATAAACCTGAATGTATGATATCCGTTTCCGTTCCGACAATAGATGCTGAGAATATAATGAATATTAATAAGGCAGCCCAACCGGCAAGACTCAAACCTGTAGTGATATGTGGGGCTTGCGGCGCAGAAGAAGTTACTGTGGAAGACAACAAAACAGAATGTCCTCATTGCGACGAATATATTTATTGAACTTTCTTAAAACATCCTGAAATTTCTAACTGAGATAATAAAGTATAAATAGCAAACGTCTGTTTTTTCTTTTAACCCTTCCTTAAGAAAATGAACTGCCCGTGCTGAGGAACAACAGTAGCGGTTACCGTTTATTTTTGATAATTTTGTGCTGGGTTATGAAAAAATACATCATTATTTTATTGATGCTGGTTTATGGTTTGCCTTCAACAGGGGCTAGCCTGCACCTGCATTTTTGCTGCGGCAAGCTTGATGATGTTTCCTTTTCAATAACGCATAAGTCGGGCTGCACCGAAGAAGAAACCGACAATAAGGTTTGCTGCAACAATGTAGCGCTTGACCTGAAAATTGATGCTGACCAGGAGCCGCTGGCAAAGCTGATGCCGCTGCCTAACCTGGTTCCTGCCATTACCAGTCACTTTTATACTTGGCAAAATGCTATATTGCCTGCCGCTGCCATGTATACAGCCAACCCTGTACATGGGCCACCACTTGCAGGTGGGATGCTTCCTGTTTACATCAGGAACTGTGTTTTCAGAATTTGATGCTGTAATAAAACATTTACAGGCAGTGCTATAGGTACCTGCCTGAAAGCTTTTTTTATTACCCATCAAATTAACTGATACACGATATGAAATTCATTTCATTCCTTTTTCTTTTCCTTTTTTCTATTTCAAATCTCTCTGCCCAAACGGGTGCAAAAAATCAAACGGTTTCATTTAAAGTTTCGGGTGTGTGCGGGCTTTGCAAGCAGCGTATAGAAGCTGCGGCGCAAGGCAAGGGTGTGGTTGATGCCAACTGGAGCGTACAAACAAAACTGCTGACGCTTACCTATAACCCCAAGCGCACCACAATAGAAGAAGTGCATGGCCGCATTGCCGGCGTGGGCCACGATACCGAGCTGAAAAAAGCCGACGACAAAGTATATAATGCACTGCACGATTGCTGCCTATACCGCGAACAGGCAGTGATAGACGCCCATACGGTGGAAGTAGTGGAAAATGCGGAAATAGCCGATTCTGCTTCGGAAAATCTGGTGCCCATTGTAGGTGTGGTGCTCGAAGAAGACCGAAAGGGCAATTTTAAACCCCTAATTGGCGCCAGCATTGTGTGGTTGAACAGTAGCAATGGTGTAGCCACCGATTCGGCAGGCTACTTCTCCTTACCAATGAAAGCAGGCAATAATCAAATGGTGGTCAGCTATACCGGTTACAGGCCTGACACTATTGAAGTAAAAAGCGGACAGCAGCTGAGGATCATCATGTCCAATGGCCGACAGCTCAACGAAGTAAGGGTGGTGGCTTCTCGCGCCTCGGTTTACATCAACAGTTACGACCCCATCCGCAAAGCCGTGATTACACAAAAAGAATTATTGAAAGCTGCCTGCTGTAACCTGAGTGAAAGTTTTGAAACCAACCCTTCGGTGGATGTGTCGTTTAACGATGCAGTTACCGGTTCCAAACAGATTCAATTGCTGGGCCTTTCGGGCAACTATACACAGCTGACAGTGGAAAACCTGCCCGGCCCGCGTGGGCTGGCCACACCGCTGGGGCTGAACACAGTGCCAGGCACCTGGGTGGAAAGCATACAGCTGATAAAAGGTACGGGCTCGGTTATCAACGGTTTTGAAAGCATAGCGGGACAGATAAACGTGGAGCTGAAAAAACCTGAAACCACCGAGCAGCTTTATGCCAACATTTACACCAATGATTTTGGTAAAACCGACCTGAACCTGAACCTGGCCAAACAAATTGGTAAACGATGGTCTACTGCCTTGTTACTGCACGACGCCTTTGGCAACAAGAAAGTGGATATGAATGGTGATGGCTTTAGAGATGTACCTACTGGCAACTTGTTTAGCGGCATGAACCGCTGGAGCTATAACGATGGCAAGGGCTGGACGGTACAGGGCGGCATCAAAATCATGCGCGACGAAAAAACCGGCGGCGAAATGGCATTCGACCCTGACAACGACAAGCTTACCAACAAGCATTACGGACTGGGAATTGACATCAGCCGCGATGAAGTGTTTGCCAAAGTGGGTTATGTGTTTCCGCAAAAGAAGTTTCAAAGCATGGGGCTGCAGCTATCTGCATTTAACCACCGGCAAGATTCTTATTTTGGACTCACCACTTACAATGGCAAGCAGCGCAATGTGTACGGTAATTTTATTTATCAATCCATCATTGGTCACACCGCACATAAGTTCAAAACCGGTGTCAGCTTTTTGTACGACCAGTACAATGAGTATTTAAACACGGATAACTATAAGCGGAAAGAAGTGGTGCCCGGAGCTTTTTTTGAGTACACTTACAGCCCGTCGGATAAGCTGGATGTGGTGGCGGGAATCCGTGGCGATCACAATAGTTTATTTGGCTTTTTTGCCACGCCAAGGTTGAACGTACGATAC
>CBDTUH010000130.1:0-9213 GCA_965363375.1 uncultured bacterium | reverse complement strand
CCGGCGGCACCTTCGATAAAGAGTACAACGAAATAACCGGGCAGCTTTATTTTAAAGACTCGCACCTGCCCGAAATGCTGGAGCTGGGCCGCAGCCGGCTGGAGGTGGAAGTGCGCACGCTGATGATGGTGGACAGCCTGGAAATGACCGACACTGACCGCGACCTGATTGCTGACCACTGCATCAAAAGCCCGCAGGAAAAAATCATCATCACCCACGGCACCGATACCATGGCCCACACGGCGGCACGGCTGGCGCAAAAAATAACGGGTAAAACCATTGTCATTACCGGCGCCATGATACCTTACAAATTTGGCTCTTCGGATGGGTTGTTCAACCTGGGTAGCGCATTGGCCTTTGTGCAAACGCTGCCGCCCGGTGTGTACGTAGCCATGAACGGCCGCTACTTCAACGCCGGCAATGTGCGCAAGAACAAGCAAACCGGCGAGTTTGAAGAACTAAATACAAGTTTGTAAGTTCTGAATTGCAGATAAGTTTTTTGTAAAAGTGAAAACGTCTCCTTTTGTTTTTAAGTTGCAGTTAGTGCCGGTTGATTTTGAGATAGCGCAAAGTGGATGAAAGGAAAATGAAACGTTTTTTTGTTTCCGGCTTTTGTAATTCTATTCAGCTGCTGTTGCGTCGCACACTGCATCGTTCAAACCTTATTTCAGCTAAAAGGAAAATCAGACGTTTTGCAGTAGATGCTGAGTGGATTTCAGCATGACAGGCCAAAGCTGTTGATTTTTGCACAACAATTCTTAAAAGGAAAAAGAGACGTTTTCTTCACTTCCTGTCTTATTTCCTTTGCGTGAAACTTTAAAAGGAAATAAAGACGTTTTGTATATCGGCATCTGTGAAATCCTGCAATTAAAATCCGTGTAATCCGCGATACATATTTGACCTGATAACTACAAACTAAAAACCACAAACTACAAACTGTATTATTCCCCCGGCAGCAGGTCTTTTTTCTTTTTCCATTGCTTGTGCGGCGTGCCGTCCATTTTTACAATTTTAGGATGAAACATGCCAACAATATCCACCAAATGATTTTGCGCTTCCATTACGCGGTAGATGTCTTTATACGCCAGCGGTGCTTCGTCCAGCCCGCCGCCCATCAGCTTTACACCATAGCGTTGCAGCGTTTCCTGCAATATAGCATGTGTTAGTGCTTTCATAGCCTGCGTGCGGCTTAATTTGCGCCCTGCGCCGTGCGAGGCAGATGCCAGTGAGGCTTCATCGCCACGGCCCCGCACCACAAAGCCCGGCGCCGTCATCGAGCCCGGAATAATGCCCAGCACACCTTTGCCTGCAGGCGTGGCACCCTTTCGGTGCACAATTACTTCTTTACCGCCATGTTTTTCCTTCCAGGCAAAGTTGTGGTGGTTCTCCACTGTTTTAATGGGTGTTTCGCCCAGCGCTTTAGCTATTTTTTCATGAATGATGTGGTGACATGCCGATGCATAATCGCCGGCTAAATTCATGGCCAGCCAATATTGCACGCCATCACTTTCCGCTAGGTCCAGCCAGGCCAGGTTGGCGGCAGAGGGCTGCAGCTTGCGTTTTTCTTTGGCAATGCGCGTAAAATGGTTGGCCACGTTGGCACCCACCGCGCGTGAGCCGGAGTGCGATAATAAACCCACATACTGACCCGGTGCAATGCCCAGCACATCGTCTTCTTCTTTTATCTCGATCAGGCCCCACTCTACAAAATGATTGCCTGAGCCGGAGGTGCCCAGTTGTTTGGCCGCCGTATCATACAGG
Organism: uncultured bacterium; assembly: GCA_965363375.1. GTDB lineage: Bacteria > Bacteroidota > Bacteroidia > Chitinophagales > Chitinophagaceae > Flavisolibacter. The sequence continues at coordinate 7,452 of CBDTUH010000130.1, read as the reverse complement.
TTGCGCAGCAGGCCAATTTCTTTAAACTCAGCGCGGTACAATACGTGATGGTCAACAGGCTTTGACAATTCTTTACCGGCACCAAACACGGTGTTCTCATCTAATATTTTAGTGAATTTTTTTCCCTTGGCCTGCAGCTCGTGCGGTGGAATATCGAAAATAGAAAGGCACATGCGGCAGCCAATATCCACACCCACACCATACGGAATAACAGCCCCTTCGGTAGCCAGCACGCCGCCAATGGGCAAGCCATAACCCTGGTGCGCATCGGGCATTAAGGCAGCCGCAACAGAAATGGGCAAACGCGATGCGGTGTTGATCTGATCAATAGCACCGGGTTCAATAAAATCCTTTCCAAAAATGTGCACGTCCACACCTGTGTTGTTCAAATATATTTCAGACTCATCCTTTACTTTCGGCATCAGCAGCTGCGCCACTTTCGAAAAGGTTTTATCATCAAGATAGTTTTGCGGTTTCAGCAAAATATTTTCAAGCATTTCCAACGCGCCGTTCTTGGTTACTTTCGGATAATTTTCCGTGATGGCATTGATGGCCGCAGAAATTACGGGCCCCTGCGGGTAGCCAATATCGCGTAAATCTTTTCCTCTCAGTTTTAATTTGCCCATGCTGTTGCAGTTGCAAAAGTGGTTCCAGAAAGATAGGTTGTCGTTTGTGGTTTTTAGTTTGTAGTTGGTTATTGCAATCAGACGAATGTTATGTAAAGCAAATGGAAACGTTTTGCTTCTCTGCACTTATTCTCCTTTGTACTATGCAAAGTATTTTAAAAGAAAAAACAGACGTTTTGCTTTTCGTTTTAACTGTTCACTCAAAACAACTTTCCCTGCATACCCGGCCGTCGAAATTGCGTAACATCCAATCCCAACCGTTCATGATTAAGCCTGTACTTTTTGGTGTAGGTTTTATACTGGTCGGCAACCAGTTTGGCAATGTGCCCCTCGCCGCGCATGCGTCGTCCCCATTCGCTATCGTTTACCTTACCGCCGTGGCTTTGCTCAATTAAGTGCCACACTTTATCAGCCCTGTCCTCAAAGTTTTTATACAGCCAATCGTGAAAAAGGAACTTGATAGCACCATTTAAACGTATGAATGTATACGCTGAAAAAGTAGCGCCGGCTTCGGATGCACTTTTGATAATTTGCGGCAGCTCGTGTTCGTTCAATCCCGGTATCATCGGCCCCAGCATTACACCCATCTGCACGCCTACGTTGCTGAGTTCTTCTATTACGCGCAGCCGTTGTGCTGCTGTTGTAGTTCGCGGTTCCATCACACGGCGCAGGTCTTCATCTAACGAAGTAATAGACATTAAAACGGAAACCAATTTTTTTGATGCCATTTCCTGCAACAGGTCTTTATCGCGCAAAATGCCCGCATTTTTGGTGATGATACCAACCGGTTGGTTGAACTCGTTGCACACTTCCAGTAGCTTTCGTGTAAGTCTGAATTGTTTTTCTGCCGGCTGGTAACAATCGGTATTGCCACTGAGGGAGATGGGCACGCACTGCCATTTGGGATTGCTCAGAAACTTGCGCAGCAACTGCGGCGCGTTTTGCTTCACCATTATTTTGCTCTCAAAATCAAGTCCCGCACTGTAACCCCAGTACTCAAACGAGTTGCGCGCATAGCAGTAAATACAACCGTGTTCGCAGCCCATGTAAGGGTTCATGCTGTACAGCATACCTACATCCGGACTTTCCACTTTGTTTACAATGCTTTTGGCTTCTACTTCTATAAACTGCGTTTCTACTTTCGGGTCGGACCAGTCGTCGATGGCTTCCATAAAATCTTTAGCCACTTCCCATTTATCAAAGCGGTTGGGTGTGTTGAACTGCGCACCGCGACCCTTTTTATAATCATCACTTTCTTCGTCTTTTTGCGCTTCCTGTCTGTCCGGATTCTTTTTACTGTTTAAAATATTATTGCGAAACATGTAGTAATTTTTGGGTTAGTAATTTTGTAGTGAAACGGTAAAAGGAATTTCAGACGTTTTCACGTTTGCCGTCTCACGTTTCACGCTATCGTGTTTTTAGAATTTAAATGCAGCGCTATGTGTTACCATTATTCGTTAACCAAAAAGCAGGAAGAAGTAATGCGCATGATACAGGCCGAATGGGAAGTACCCTTTGAACCGGTGCATCATGCCGGTGGCTTTTCTTTTCCCGCCATGCCGGTCATTACATCGGAACATCCGGCCAAAGTACAGCGTTACCAATGGGGCTTAATACCGCACTGGGTGCAAAACATGGGTGATGCCGAAAAGCTGCGCGCACAAACATTGAACGCCCGTGGCGAAACCATTTTCAGCAAGCCTGCTTTCCGGTCTTATACCGGCAACCGCTGCCTGGTATTAGCCGATGGTTTTTTTGAATGGATGGAATACAAAAAGAAAAAGTACCCGCATTATGTGCAACTAAAAGGTGGCGAACCCTTTGCTTTTGCCGGCCTGTATACCCACTGGACCGATGGGGAAACCGGCGAGCTCTTACGCACCTTTACCATCATCACCACCGATGCCAATCCCCTGATGGCGCGCATCCATAATGTAAAGCAACGCATGCCAGTGATCTTGCAACAAGACCAATGGCAGCAGTGGCTCAATCCTAATCTTAGCAAAGAACAAATAGAAGCGGTGCTACAACCTTGCAGCGACGCTAATATGCAGGCGCACACCATCTCCAAACTCATTACCACGCGCGGTGCGGAAACCAATGTGCCCGAGATAACCGCGCCCTTTGCGTATGCCGAATTAGCCGCCGGCGAACAGGGATCCCTGTTTGATGCTTAAGGGCAGGTTCAGAAACTCAAAGCGCCGCACCACCTGGTACGCTTTGTTTTGTTCGTTGCGCTTGAGCAGCAGCACCGCATCGGCAATAAAGCGGCCGGTAAACTGCCGGTGTTCGCATTCGTTCCAAAGGTTGGTAAATTCTTTGGGCTTCAATCGCTGCGCTATCATCAGGTGCGGCTCGTTAATAAAAAACGGTTGGTGCTGCGGCACCTGCATCAGCCACTTCGATTTTTTTAATTCTTTGCACAAATCATTAAAAGGACTTTTGGTCATCACGTTGATGTAGATGGTATGCGATGGATAACCAGCATAATCTTCCAATTCTACTTTGAACGGTGTTGTTCCCATCGCTACTTGCTGCAGTTTTTCTAAAAGACGCGGTTCGCCTTTTTCAAACGCATGGCAGCGCAGGAGTGTAAGGCTTGGTTTTAACTCGAACGAGGGCTTTACACCATACTTCTGGTGCAGTGTTTGGCGCACGCTCAACACCTTTTGCTGTAAGGCTTCGGGCAGGGGCACTACCAGCCTGTATTCGTTAATGCGGTAACCGGGCATGGAAGGGTTGCTTATCATCATAACCGTGGTTTTATTCGTTTGCAAAAATATTTAGTATAAATTTACCAAAAAATTTAGCAAACAAAAAATCAGTTTATGGATACTAACCCCATTAATTCTTCATCTTACAACGGAACAAAAAGCTTTGACCAGTGGAAAGTGCACACCGCCAATGCCACCGGCTTTGGCGCCGCGGCCGACGATTATGCCGAGCGTGGCATTGACCTGAACGAGCAGTTGATACACAACAAACCCGCCACGTTTTTTATGCGCGTGAACTCCGATGCCATGATTGGTGCGGGCATTCACAATGGCGATGTGGTGATTGTAGACCGCTCCATCAAAGCCGTCAGCGGCAAAGTAGTAATTGCTGTATTAAACGGCGAAATGCTGATACGGCGCCTGTATGTAACGGGTAAAAAACAACGCCTGCTACCTGAAACGAACAAGCTGGCTGCTATTGATATTGACCCCTTTGCGGAGTTTTCCGTTTGGGGCGTGGTGACCTATGTGATACACCAGGTGTGAGATACAAAAGGAAAAAGAGACGTTTTGCAGAACGTCTCTTTTTCCTTTTGAATACTATTAATACTCTTTTGAATAGTTTACTTCCTGGTTGCCGTAAAGGTTAGTTTTTTGTTTTTATTGTTGGTCCAAAAACCTGAAAGAGTTGACTTCTCTTTTTGAAAAGTAATTGTTGCTACATCATCAAAATCATCATTCTGTTCTTGGAACTCATAGTTGCCATTGTTTTCTTTTCCATAAAGGTTGATGGCTTTGCCGTACTTTTTGTAGGCGTATGTTCCGGAATAAGATTTTTGGTAGTCGTTTCTAAACAGCAGGTAGAACTCTGCTGCATTACCGATTGTGCCTTCGTACAATTGGGGCTCTATTTTAGATTGGTAGCTTTCCAAGCCTTCGCCTGTAAGTAAAGCCGATTGCCCAAATGGGTTAAGCAAATGTTTTATTTCAATTATAGAAAAGCCTGTAACATGGTCTAAGTCCCAGACCTTATCATGCTTGTTTAGCAAGTTTTCATTATCAAAAAATATGGAATCGTTTGTAAAGTAGAAATCATCTAGGTCATCCTCTTCGATAGAAGTGTATATATATTCATCTAAATATTCCATCTCTTTACCTTCGGCTAATAAGGTCTTTATTTGCTTTTGAATTTTCTCTTTTCGCCTTGGCGTTATGATTGATTGAAAACGCTTAAAATTTTCTGGGCTAAAGAAATCCTGAATAAAATACCTGTCGCCGTTTTGCGGGTTGAAGTTGTAATACTGAACCCAATAGGCACAGGTGACACCACAACTGGATTCTATGAACTTTATCGACAAGTTGCGATTGCTGTTGTTTAAAATTTCATAACTAATAGCAACCTTGCCACCGTAAATGGTTCCGTTGTCGAATGTAACCCTTTCAAAAATAGCTTTCTTTTCATAACCTTTAATAAGGTCAAGTTCTGAAAGCTGTAAATGGATATTTATTTTTTCCGCTGCTTGTTTATTGGGTAAGGCTATGATCGGAAACGCAAACTCCTCTCTTGAAACATTTTCAATAGTTGAAAAATGCATTTGCGCTTCAAGTGTTGAGCATAACACGATTAGCAAAAATGTCAGAATCGTTTTTAATGTAGTCTGCACGGAAATAAATATCTATATGCTTGACCACAATGTAAAATATAAATAGCAAAACTTTAAAAGGGAAAAGAGACGTTTTGCAAAACGTCTCTTTTCCCTTTTAGCCTGGTATCATGGTTGATTCAGCGCTTGCTGCTGCAAAAAAATAACCCGGTAAAGTACCGGGCTATTTTGCTACCTATTGCAAATTAAAATCTACAGGTTCCTGTCGCGCGGGCTGTCGCTGTCCAGGTTGTCTATATCTGTATCCCTGCGATTGGTATTGTCCCTTCCGGTGTTGTCCACGTCTACTTCTGTGTGGCGCACATTGTCGCGGATGGTTTCATCGCGCTCTGTTACATCCTTGCTCACCCTGATCTCTTCTACCACACGGGCTTCCTTGTTTACCACCGGCACTTCGGCGCGCTCGGTCAGTTCTATTTCGCCTTCCTTAAAGTTGCTCAATGCATCGCCCGATACCGGCCTGTCTACCGGGTTGCGCTCCACATGCACGTTCTCTTCGCGCAGGCGCACATGCTCTTCTACGGGGCGCTCTACAATGCGGCTGCGCACGCGCACGCGTCCGGTTTCTACACTTCTTTTACCTACTTCCAGGTTTTCTTCCATTCTTTCTATGGTAGTATCGCGATCGCCGCGCACGCCTGTTCTTTCACCTACGCCTTCGCCACTGCGCGTGTTGGTGTAGCCGTATTGAGCTGCGCGCTCATCTACATCCACCGCACCGCAATCGTCTAGTATATCAGCGGCTCTTTCCGCTTCTTCTTCCGACTGTGCATGCACCGTTACAATAGAATTGCTGCGTGATGCCACGCTCGAATAACGGTCAGCATCGTCATCATCGCCACCAAACAGGTTTCTGAAAAAGCGCGTAATGCCATCTTCTTTATCACGATCCCTGTCTGTACTGTGGCTAACGTTGCCGGTACCCGCATTACCGCTTGAAACATCTATCCGGTCGTGGCTGATGCCGCTGCTTTGCAGTTGCTGTACGGCTCTTTGTGCCTCTGTGGCATTATCAAAAAATCCCACTACTGTCTGTCCCATAATTGCCTCCTGTTTTTGATATTTAATAAAAAGAATTTATTTGTCGGCACTGTTGTCGGTGCGCTTTATGTGTACGGCCTCTTTCATCAGGGTGATCTCCTGTATCATCGGTGTTTCGGTAACCTGTCTGGTGATATGTATTTCCTCCACCACCTCGTAGCGCTTTTGTACAATGGTTATTTCTTTTACCACCGGAATGATCATAACATCGCCTTCGTACCGCACCGGGGAAGGCGGCTTTTCTAAAGGCTGGCCCTGCACCGGAAATCTTTCGATGTGGTAAGCCTCGTTGAGGATGGGAAGGGTAACAGTTACATTTTCTTCGGTCACTGTTTTGCGGATGTGTACTTTGCCGGTGGTTACCACTTCTTTTTCCACCACGGCATGCTCCTCAATAACAGGAATCACCTTTTCCTGCCTGAAGCTTTGGATGTCCCGTTCGGGCTGTCTGTTTTCCTCAGGTTCCAAATGCGCACTGTTTTTTTCCATAGAGCTATCGTGTTGCTAAATTTATGCCTTGAATCAGCATTACACAGAAATCGGCTGCCTATCAGCTATTTATATGGTATATGGTGCCCGTGCTTGTAGAAATAATTATACACCCGGTTTTTTTGAATCATTTAGGTTTGCGCAAATCCCTCAGCGTAATGGTAAAGCTGGCATGCGGTAAAGGGCAAGGTGCTTGTTTGAAACGGCCTAGTAAACAGCTTGTGCTTTCAACGGCCTTTTACTTTGTCACTTACCGTTTAGATTCTATTTAAAAAATTAGAAAAACGGACGCAATGGGAGCAGAGTAGCGCATTTTGCAAAAACGTCTCTTTTCCCTTTTGCACGCCACACTTCATCCTAAAATCTTGTGTAAAATCAAAAATTTAAAACCGCCCCAAAGTTAAACAAAGCCATTGTAGTTGGTTATCTTTATCTTTCAAAGTTGAAACGAATATTGCACCCTTTACCCATGTTTTCAAACTGTCAGTTATTACTTCATAGTATACCCCAGGCCATCCTGATGACGGATAAGGATGGGTTTATACAATATGCCAACCCTGCGGCCGGCGCTATCACCGGCTATCAGCCCGAAGAATTGTTTAACCGGCCCCTTTACATTGTGTATAACCACAGCGATGAAGACTCGGTAAAAAGCAAATACGAGCTGGACCAGGCCCTCAGGCAGGGGCGCTTTGCCGCCGAAGGCTGGAAGCTCCGAAAAGACGGAACCTCCTTTTGGGCCGAAACCGTGCTGGCACCCATTTACGACAACGACGGCGGGCTGGCAGGCTTTAGCTGCACCTTTACCGATACCACCCTCAAAAAGCAGGAAGAGCTGGAGCTGCGCCACAGTGAGGAGCGCTTTCGGCTGCTGGTAGAAGGCGTGCAGGATTATTGCATCTTTATGTTGGACCCCGA
>CBDTUH010000129.1:0-9233 GCA_965363375.1 uncultured bacterium | reverse complement strand
TTGTGATCAGCAACCCCATGGACACCATGACCTACCTGACCCAAACCACCAGCGGCCTGCCCAAGAACCGCATTATTGGTATGGGTGGCGCGCTGGACAGTGCCCGCTTCAAGTGTTACCTGAGCCAGGCTTTAAACTGTTCACCTTCCGACCTGAACGCTGTTGTAATTGGTGGCCACGGCGATACCACTATGATACCACTGATTCGCTATGCTACCTGGAACTCGGTTCCTGTTACGGAGTTTTTAAGTGCTGAGCAGCAAAAACAGATCGTGGCTGATACAATGGTGGGTGGTGCTACCTTAACCAAACTGATTGGCACATCTGCCTGGTACGCTCCGGGCGCAGCAGGAGCATCACTGGTAGAAAGCATTGTGCGCGATGAAAAGCGCCTGATTGCCTGCAGCGTGGCGCTGGAAGGTGAGTACGGCCAGAAAGACATTTGCCTGGGCGTGCCCGTGGTAATCGGTAAGAACGGTTGGGAAAAAATTGTTGACTACAAACTAAACGACGAAGAGCAAGAGCTTTTCGGTAAAAGTGCCGATGCGGTGCGCAATATGAACGATGTTTTGAAAACATTATAAAACGTCTCTTTTCCCTTTTAAAAATGGAAGCCTCCGGGCTTCCATTTTTTTTTAATATACAATAAGCTTTTGTGTGTGGTAATTTTTGTCTGCAGACCAGGTGCGGATAAAATACACGCCCTTTGAAAGCCGCAGCGGCGGTATTTCCTGCCTGTAATCTTCCAGCAATTTTGTAAATATTTTTTTGCCAGCCGCATCAATTATTTCAATTGAATAAACATCGAGATCTTGCGCCAATATTCGCACAGGCTCGCCTTGGCGCGCTGGGTTGGGATAAACAATCACAGGTTCGCTTGTGAAGTGGTAAATGGTTTCCACACCGGAATAAATCACCGCACCACCCGAAGTAGTAATGGCAGCGCGGTATAAATTAATGCCTCTTTTGGGTGCGTTATGAATGGCCTGTAACGCAGTGCTAGTAGGAGCATCATCGGTTAAAAACGTCTCAAATCCCTTTTGGCTGTTGAGCACCTGGTATTCTATTTTCTGCACACCGTACAGTGTTCCTAACTGAAGGTCGAGCCGCACATTATGGTCCTCTTTGAATGCAAAAAAAGTATAGAGGTAGCAGCCTGTGCCCTGCGTGGTATAATTGATGGTTTGGCTGCGGTAGCCGGTTTGTCCATTGATGCGTGGTGCTACTGCAAAATACAGGCTGGGTTGCACGGCTTTATTAAAAACAGCAAACGTATCGGCTACAACATCAATTGGCTCCATGTATTTTTCGCCAAGGGCATAAAGCTGGTAACCGTTTGCGGCAGCATTGTTCCAATACAGCATAAATGAATCGGCGCAGTTAAAACCAACTTCCATTTTCATTTCTGGTGCTACAATAATGGTATCGGAATAGAACTCGCGATTTTGCAAAGGCAGTCTCATGCGCAAAACCATTTTGCAAGTAACAACAGGCACAGAAAGCGTCTCCCATCCCTTTTGAATATTGGTGATTGATTGAATGGCTTGCCAGCTGCCGCCGCTTGTTGCATATTCCAAAACCGCATCATCGCTGATGGTGGTTTGCCATTTGATAATTTGCGAGCTGCCGGTGGTGAATGCATTTGAGGCGGTAGGGAAAGTAAAAGAAAAGGTTTGTGCTGTGTCCAGCTGGTAGGCTATGGAAAAGGTTTGCTTTTCTGTTTGAATATTGGAGCCGTCAATTATCAATTCATAATCGCCCGCTTGTGGGTTTTCAATGGTGATCTGTTCCACATTGTTCAGCGTGTCTATTCCGCGAATAGCAGGTTGCAGTAATGCGGCTTTATCAGCAGTGTGGTTCAGTATCCAGGGTTGCCAGCTTTGGCCATTGTAGCTAAGCGTTGCATGAAGGTCGTTCACCAATGCTTTGGCGGCATTGGCAGGCGCTGCTTCATCTGTCCAGGCGACTGTTACTTTTAGTTGCTGTATTCCTTCGGGAACGGTAATGGCAAAACGTCTTATTTCCCTTTTAGCTAAACTATCCTGCCAATAGCGTTGTTGCAAAATGGTGTTGAGGGCTTTGTAAGCATTGAGGTTGCCAAAACCATAATGATAATCTGCCTGCGGAGTGCCCTTGTCATCAGCGCTGTTGATCAACACGGCTTTTATTAATGCAGCTGTAGGCAGCTTGTTTTCTTTGGTGCGAAAAGCCTGTTGCAAAACAGCTGCCGTACCCGAAATCAGCGCTGCCGCACCCGAACTGCCATCAAATCCATAGGCTACTATCTCCGGTTTTACACGCCCGTCGTAGGCCGGTCCTTTTGAACTTAAAGAGACTATATTGCTGAAAGAATCAACAGCACCCACCGTAATAATGTTTTTGGCCATTTTAAAACTGCCCGTCAGGTTGGCCATGCCTTCAATACCAGCGTAGATGCCATCGGCAGGTGCAGTCGTGCCCTTGTTACCGGAAGAAAATACATGCATCAAAGTTGGATTGTTGAGCACGCTTTTATCGTAAGCCATGGCATCGGCGCCATAAAAGTTTTCTATATCGGTACCATAAGAATGGTTTTGTACGGAAATACCAAACTGCCTGTAAATCACATCGGCATCAGGCAGTAAAGAAGCAAAGGAGGAACCGGTAAGCTGCACACCCGGCGCGGCGCCGGTGGCGCTAATGGTGCTGTTGCCGCCCCCGCCCAGCATGGTAGCAATAATGCTGGCATGCGTGCTGCTGGTGGCCGCTGCTACGCCGCTGTTGAAATAACGGCCCTTGAAATCAATATCGGTGCTGTCAAACTGCTGCTCTTTTACCGATGCATTGATGCCATCGCCTGTAAACTGAGGAAAAAGGTGGTGCATGTAATTAATTTTGTTGACCGTATTATCCATGCTGCCGGTTGTTAGTTCTTCTTTTGGTTTTCTCTTTACATCGGCAAATAGCAGGTTGGTATCGGTTAAAAGCTGGCGGGCTGCCTCCTTTGTCATGCTTACTACAAAGGTTTGTGAAGGCCTGTAAGAAGCTTTGATAGTTGCCTTGTAGTTTTTTAGAAAAATATCTGCATTTTTTACAGCAACCATCATTTCCACACTGTCATTTCTGTTTTTACTTTCTAAAAGGATTTTAAGACGTTTGCTGGTATTGTTCAAAGTTAACGGCTGCTGTGCCGCCAAAACCTGGGCGCTTAACAGAAAAATAAGGAATAAAAGTCGGTGTGTTGGCATAAGTAGGCTACAATATTAGGTTTCCTTACGAATTTTTAAGCGTAGAATTCCTTCATTTTTGGATTGGTATTTTTCCCTTTAAACTCAATTGCAACGGCGTTGCGTTAATTTTTTGTTAACAAATCGGCTTAAATCTTAATTTTCTAATACCTAAAATTTAAAACACACAAACACATGAGAACAAAGTTCAAAACCCTTGCGGTAGCCTGCCTGGCTGCTGTTGCGCTTGCCTCTTGTACCAAAGAAGTGAAAGAGCCCATACAGGACGAAATTTCTGATGAAACGCTTGCCAAGATTGAACAATTAGGCTTCAGAACCCAGGATGTTCAGCGTACGGATGGCGGCTATCTGGTAGAAGGCGACATTATACTTTCGGAAGAAAACCTGAATGAAAAAGTTACTTCACCTGTGTTACGTTCTGGCAACGAAGAACAGTACCGAACCAACAACCTGGTTACCGGTTTACCACGACAAATTACAGTAAGCGTTAGCGGTAGCGTTAGTTCAACATTTTTAAAGGCAGTAGATGCAGCTATCGGCCGTTACAATGCAGAAAACCTGCAACTGACCTTTAGACGTGTTAGTAGCGGAGGAAGCATTAATATACGACTGGTAAATACAAACCAGTATATTGCTTCTGCCGGCTTCCCCAGTGGTGGTAGACCCTACGGCACCATTAACTACGCCAAACGCTACAGCACTTACAGCCTGAATTTCATGACAACCGTTATTGCTCACGAGATTGGCCATTGCATTGGCTTCCGCCATACCGATTATATGGACAGAAGCTATAGCTGCGGTGGTAGCTATTACAACGAGGGCGCTTCTTCAGTTGGTGCTGTTTTCATTCCGAATACAGCCACTGGTCCTGACCCCAACTCTTGGATGCTGGCCTGCTTAAGCAGCACAACCAACCGTCCTTTCAACGCCAACGATAAAATAGCATTAGATTATTTATATTAATGTTTGTTGTCCTTGTTGTAAAAAGCCGTTGCATAAGCAACGGCTTTTTTTATTTCGTTATTTTAAAACAGGGCCTTTGCAGCTTTCCTGCAAAATCAAACGGCGTGGTGGTCTTTGTAATATCCTTGATAGAAACCGCTTTTATGTTCTTTTCATCTAACTGAAACTTGGTATAGTTGGTGCTGAAATACAAAATACCAGCGGTTGAAAGCAGCCTCAGGCAATCGTTTACCAGTTGCACATGATCTTGCTGAACGTCTAAAATTCCTTTCATGCGCTTGCTATTGCTGAAGGTAGGTGGGTCCAGCACAATGATATCGAAACTTTCGGGCGCTGCCATTTTTAGGTATTGCAATACATCGGCATGAATGAAAGAAGCCTTTTTATATCCGGGAAAATTTAATTGCATATTTCTTTCCGCCCACTGCAGGTAAGTTTTGGAAAGATCAACTGACACCACGCTTTGCGCACCGCCTGCAGCCGCATATACCGAGAAGGAACCCGTGTAGCAAAATAGGTTGAGCACTCTTTTACCCTCACTTTCGCTGCGCACCATGTTGCGCGTAGTACGATGGTCGAGGAAAAGACCCGTATCGAGGTAATCGCTCAGGTTTACCAGAAATTTCAAGCCGCCTTCTTCCACCACAAATTCTGCTTTTTCTTCTTCCAGCTTTTGGTATTGGTCCAGCCGGTTTTCTTTACGCTTCCGCAGCTTGATAAAGATATTTTCTGTGGCTACAGCGGTTACTTCAGCCATTACATGTTGGCAGCCTTCCAGCCAGGCGGCATGCTGTTCTTCATCCAGCCCGTGCTGCCGCTTGTACTCCGACACATATAATTTATCGCTATATTTTTCAATAATAAAGGGCGCTTCGGGCAGGTCGTGGTCGTAAAAGCGAAAACAGGAAATGCCCTGCCGTGCCGCCTGCCTGCTGATGTGACGGTATACTTTTGCCAGCCTGTTACGAAACATTAAAAGTTTTTGATCCTGTTGGTGCATTGCTAAATTTTTTAGAACTTCGATGCCCTTTCTTTCCTCAAAAATAGTTGAAGTGCATTACGCAATTGTAGATATTGAAACAACAGGTGGCTACGCAGCGGCCAATGGCATTATAGAAATTGCCATTCGCGTGTTTGACGGCCAGCAGGTGGTGGAAACATTTGAAACGCTGGTAAATCCCGGGCAGAACATTCCGCGCTACATACAGGCCTTTACCGGCATTGACAACGATATGGTAGCCGATGCACCTTACTTTGAGGAAGTGGCCGAAAAAGTATTTACGCTGCTGCAGGGAAACATTTTTGTGGCCCACAATGTCAACTTCGACCATTCTTTTATTAAAAACCACCTGCAAGCTTATGGCTATTCACTGAATGTAAAAAAGCTGTGTACCGTGCGCCTGGCGCGGCAGATTTTTCCCGGCTATCCTAGTTATAGCCTTGGCAATCTTTGCCACTCGCTGGGTATAGATATAGAAAACCGCCACCGCGCCGGCGGCGATGCAGAAGCTACCGTTACACTTTTTAAACTGCTGCTGGCCAACGATACCAAGAACTCTATTCAAAGCTCGCTATTGCGCAATTCGAAAGAGCAGATGCTGCCGCCCAACGTGCCCAAAGCGCATTTTGATGCCCTGCCGCCCTTACCCGGCATTTATTACTTTAACGATCAGAAAGGAAAAGTGATTTATGTAGGCAAAGCCAAAAACATTCGCCAGCGTGTAACCAGCCACTTTAGCACCAACAGCGACAGCCGGCAGCGGCAAAACTTTTTACGCCATGCCTATGCCATTACCTTCCAGGCAACGGCCACCGAACTGATGGCCGCTATTTTGGAAAGTACGGAAATAAAAAGGCTGTGGCCGCCCTTCAACACCTCGCAGAAAAAACCTGAAGATGTATACGGCATTTTTGTGTACGAAGACCAGAATGGTTACATGCGGCTGGCCATTGAAAAAAAACGCAAGAACGCCAATCCTATTTATACCTTTCATTACAAGGTAGATGGCCACGGTGTGGTAAAAAAACTGATTCAGGATTATCAACTTTGTCCGAGGCTTTGCTTTATACAAACCGATAATGAAAAGTGCATTGGCATTATAGAAGAATACTGCAAGGGCGCTTGCGAAAAGGAAGAATCCGCCACTGACTACAACCAGCGCGTGCTGGAGGCCATTGCATCGCTTACCAAGCGGCCTACTTATATTGTGTTAGACAAAGGCTTGTCCGAACAGGATATCAGCTGCATCATGGTGGTGAAGGGCAGCTTTTTTGGAATGGGCTACCTGCCGCGCGATATGGAGCATATTGATATTGAAGCCGTCAAAGATTACATCAAACCTTATAAAGAGAACAGCTTTATCAGGAGTTTGCTGAACGCGCACTTCGCTAACTTTCCAGGCCAGGTAAAACTATTTGGTGAAGACTAAGGACTGTAACTGGTTGATCCGATTGATCAGTAAAACGTCTTTTTTTCCTTTTGTGAATGATGAATTGAAAATAATCTAATCAAAAAAAATAAACGTCTCTTTTCCCTTTTACATTTTTAATTTTTCATTCTCCTAAACGTCTATTTTTCCTTTTGCAGTTTTCATACTTTCTTTTTGTTTTTGCCTTTTGACTTTTGACCTTTATTTCAAACCTCTCTTTTCCCTTTTAAATCCACTCAAAATTCTGAGCACGCGGCATTTGGTTAAATACGTCAAACACCTCGTGCGGCGGCGTGGCCAGCTTACGCTCGGCCATGCTCATCCAGGCGCCATCCACGCTTAATACAGCAGAAAGTATGTTGTCGTTTTTTATGATTTGGTGTTGAATACTCCAGCGCGAAAAATCTCTGCGCGATTTGGTGAGCTCCAGCGTGATTATAACATTGTCGCCCAAGCGCACTTCCCTTCTGAATACACATTCTTCCCTGAAGAGAATTGGACCAAATTGTAACCGCGTCATTTCGCCGGCCGTCAGGCCATATTTGTTTAAAAATTCTACCCGGCACATAGCGCCCCAATCATAATATACCGAATGGCGCAAATGAAAATTTGGATCCAGGTCCGACCATCTTACCTGCACTGCCGTATTAAACTGCTGCATACTTTCTTTTTTTCCAAAAATAAGCGACCGGGTTTGAAAAAGTATTGAAAGAAAATGGAAACGTTTGGATGAAAAATGCAAAAGGAAAAAAAGAGGATCGGTTTTGTATTTACAAGTTAAAAGGGAAAAGAGAGGTTTTGCTTTTTGGCTATATAATTCACTTTTCACAAAAGGAAAAAGAGTCGTTTTATTTAGCAACTGCATGGCAATAAATTAAAATATCATTGGCAATCTGCTGCGGCCAGATACATTACATTTGCCCTCAATAAAAACAGGAAATGAAAAATTTACTTCTTTGCTCGCTACTGGCAGCATCGGTAACGGCTGGCGCCCAGCAAAAAAAAGCAGCGCCCGTAAAAAAACCGGCGCCAAAGCCCGTGGCACAAACCAAACCCCTTAAAAACATCACCGACTCTGCCTCTTACGCCATTGGCCTCAGCGTGGCCAACCAATACAAGCAAATGAGCGATTTTTTGCGTGAGCAGGGCATTACCAAAGTAGATACAGCCATAGTAATTCGGGGCATTACCGACGGCATTAAAGGACAAAAAACACTGATGACCGACAACGATGCCAACTCGGTAATAATGGCTTACCTCAGCAAAGCACAGGAAAGTAAAGCGCAACCCAACATTGAAGCCGGTGAAAAATTTCTGGCAGAAAACAAAAAGAAGCAAGGTGTTAAAACAACTGCTTCAGGATTGCAATACGAAGTAATTACGGAAGGCACCGGCCCTAAACCTGAGGCCGAAGATACCGTGGTGTGCCACTACCGCGGCATGCTGCTGGATGGTACAACGTTTGACAATTCCTACGACCGTGGTCAGCCGCTTACCATTGGTGCATCGCAGGTAATTCGCGGCTGGACAGAGGCTTTGCAGCTGATGTCTGTAGGTTCTAAATATAAAATTTACATTCCTTACCAGCTGGGTTACGGCACCAACGATATGGGTCAGATTCCTCCCGGTTCGGTTTTGATTTTTGAAGTAGAGCTATTAGGTATAAAAGAAAAATAAGACGTTTTACATTCTTATAAAAAAGCAAAGGGATGATCAATTAAGATCATCCCTTTTTGGTTGAGCTAACCGACCTTAAACTATCGCTTCTTTATAATTACTTTTTCGACAGTGGTAGCCGATGTGGTGCGATTGGCAATTTGAATTGTGTAATAGCCATCTACCAGGTTTTCTATAGACAATATGTTACCATTCAGGTTTTTGTATTGCTTCACTACTCTGCCGGCAACGTCTGTTACTACTACATCGCGTACAGAAGTGGCATCTTCAAACATTACGGTTACATTACCGGTGTTGCTTGGGTTGGGATATACCATGATGCGGCTGCCTTGTGCTTCGGCACGTATTGAGCGAACTTCGCTATAGCGGCCTTTGTTATCGTGGTCAACCTGCAGCAGGCGGTATTGAGTAATGCCTTTGCTGTTGTTTACATCTCTGAACTCGTAGCTTAAAGCAGATGTGCTGTTGCCGCCATCAGCCTGAGAGAAAACAAAGCCAATGTTCTTCCAGCTGCCATCAATGTTGCGTTGTACATGGAATCCGCGGTTGTTCTCTTCCATAGCTGTTTCCCAGGACAGTTCTACATTACTACTGTTACGCTTGGCGTTGAAGTAAGTAAAGGTTACGGGCAGTATAGCTCTTTCAATTTCAACAATGCGGATGTTATCGATCACGTATACCTGTGGATCTACAAGACCGCAATTTTGTGTTCTGGCAAAAGCCATCACACGGTATTGTGTTCCTGCATCCAGTGTACCAGAAATAGGAATAGAGAAAACATTCGGATTGGTTGTTTTAAGCGTTACATAATCGCTCTGTGCAATTACGTTGGCTCCTGTTGGCACGGTAGTACCTGTGTAAGAGGCGGGCACCAGGTAGAACTTCAGGGCAGTACTGCATGTAACGGTGTTTTCTATCTCGGAGCAATTAAAGCCAC
>CBDTUH010000128.1:0-9251 GCA_965363375.1 uncultured bacterium | reverse complement strand
GAACTGCTGGAGCGCAACAAATTAACAGGTGATGATATTGCCTGGCTGGTGCCGCACCAGGCCAACAAGCGCATTATAGATGCCACGGCCGACCGCATGGGCCTTAGCCACGATAAGGTAATGCTGAACATACAGAAATACGGCAACACCACGGCCGCCACCATCCCGCTATGCCTGTGGGAGTGGCGGCAGCAGTTGAACAAAGGCGACAATATTGTACTGGCAGCCTTTGGCGGGGGTTTTACCTGGGGCGCCACGCTGGTAAAGTGGGAGTACTAAAAACGTCTCTTTTTCCTTTTAAACCATAAAGCAAAAGTCTCTTTTTCCTTTTAACATTTAAAAGGAAAAAGAGACGTTTTTTTTTGCCTGCAAAAAGCCAAAAGGAAAAGAGGACGTTTGTGCACCGCCTTTTATAAATGCTTTTAACCCTTCTTCCTTTTTTTCGGCTTTCCCAAAAAAATATTAAAAAAAAAGTTTGCCAAACAAAAAAGATTATCTACGTTTGTAGTGTACTACTAAACTAGTACACTACATAAATAACAATCTAAACAACTAGTTGGCCATAAAACCGGTAAACAAACGTCAAAGGAATAAAGCCGCAAAAAAACTTGTAGAAGGATCACCGATGAAAACAATTGGTCACAATTATTGGTGCTTTGGTCACTTTTCGAAACGCTACCCTGCCAATACTTTTTAACCTTGTTCTAAACAAAAAATATAAACACTTAAAACCACAAAACACCTTTGTTATGAGAAATACGATCACTTTGCTTTTCTTTTTACTTGCTTTTGTGCAGGGCACGCTGGCACAGGGTGGCGGCACCGTTACCGGCAAAATCAGCAGCGCTGATAAAGAAGCAACATTGGAGGCAGCCACCGTTATTCTGATGAAGGGAGGCAGCCCCGAATTTAAAAAACAGGTACTGGCCAAAAAAGATGGCACTTTTCAATTTGAAAACCTGGAAGAAGGTCGCTACCGCGTAGGTGCCACGCTAGTGGGCTTTGCCCGGGTGCTTTCCGAGCCTTTTGAAATAACAGCCAAGGTGGCTTCGGTACAACTGCCACCACTGGTGCTGCAGCGCGATGCCAAGGCAATGGAAGGTGTCACCGTAAAATCTACCCGCCCAATGGTGGAGCAAAAGGTAGACCGTACCATTGTAAATGTAGAAGCGGCCATAACCAACGCCGGCGCCAATGCGCTGGAAGTGCTGGAAAAAGCACCGGGCATAACGGTTGATAAAGATGGCAACATCAGCCTGAAAGGAAAAGATGGGGTAATGGTATTGGTTGACGGGCGACCTACCCAATTGAGCGGTGCCGACCTGGCCAACCTGTTGCGCAACATGAACGCCAGCCAGATGGACCAGGTGGAAATTATGACCAACCCGCCCGCCCGTTTTGATGCGGCCGGTAATGCGGGCGTTATTAATATCAAAACAAAAAAAACAAACACGGTTGGTTATGCAGGGGCGGTTAATTTAAATTATATGCAGGGCTTTTACCCAAAGGTTAACGAAAGCTTTAACATGACCTACCGCAAAGGCAAAGTGGCCCTGATGACCAATTTGAGCCACAATTACCGCAAAATGTTTAACGTGCTGGCCATACAGCGTTTCCTGCGCGATGAGAATACCCTGGTAGTTGAAAATTATTTCGACCAGGAAAGCTACCGTGTGAACAGTGGTTCTGGTTACAATGCACGCGTAGGGCTCGACTATTTTGCCTCTAAAAAAACCACTTTCGGCTTTATGCTCAATGGGTTTTACAATACCATGCAGCAGGATAACAGCAACGAAACCAACATTTCCACGGCCGCCAAGCAACTGCAAAGCATTACAGAGGGTTCTAATTTCAGCAACAATACCTGGAAGAACTTCAGCACCAACTTATATGCCCGCCGTGTGCTGGATACAACAGGTAAAGAACTGACCGCCGACCTGGATTTTGCCACCTACGACAGCCGCAACACGCAGGAACTGGTCAACAACTTTTTTGGTGCCGATGGCCTGCCCTTCCGCAATTCAGATACGCTGTTAGGCATGCTGCCACAAACCATCAGCATCTACAGCGGCCGTATTGATTACCTGCACCCGCTTAAAAAAGGCGCCAGGCTGGAAGCAGGCATCAAAAGCAGCTGGGTTACTACCGATAACAATGCCATTTACGACAGTATTCAAAATAACAGCCGCGTACGCGATGTAGCCCGCAGCAACCATTTTGTGTATACCGAAGCCATACAGGCGGCTTATGTAAACCTGAACAAACCCCTGTCTAAAAAACTTACAGCTCAACTGGGCTTGCGGCTGGAGCATACCATTTCGAAAGGCGACCAGCGCACCACAGGCGTTAAATTCAAAAAGCCTTATACGCAGCTTTTCCCCACCGCTTACTTCCAATACAAAATCAACAAAGAGCACAACCTGGGGCTGAATTTTGGCCGCAGGCTGCGCCGCCCCGATTACGAAAGCCTGAACCCTTTTATTCGCTTTATCGACCGCTACACTTACTCGCAAGGCAACCCCGAGTTGAAGCCGCAATTCAGCAACAACATAGAGCTGACGCATACGTATAAAAATTTCTTAACCACTACCGCCAATTACACCACAACCAACAACATTCTGCAAAGTGTGATTGAGCAAAAAGGCGAATCGGCCTACCAGCGCATGGCCAACATTGCATCAATGAAGCAATACGGTTTGTCGGTAAGCGCCAACAAAGCAATAACCAAATGGTGGATGACCAACCTGTATGCACAAGTATACAACAACCAGTACACCGGCTTTGTAAACAGTGCAGCTATTGATTTTTCGGCCACTACGTTTATGTTCAATGGTACGCAACAGTTTAAGCTTACCAAAAGCACTACAGCCGAGATCAGTGGCATATACAGAAGCGCCGGGCTGGAAGGGGTCATTCTTTTCCGCTCGCGTGGTATGGTGTCGGCCGGCCTCAGCCAGCAGATCTGGAAAAACAAAGGCACTCTGCGCTTAACCGTGCGCGACATTTTTTACACGGCCAGGGGCAGGGCTAGCACACAATACGGCAATGTGGATATGACCATGCAACAGTGGGGCGATACACGCGTAGTGGGCTTAGGCTTTAGCTACCGCTTCAGCAAAGGCAAAGTAGGCACCCAAAAGCGCAGAACCGATGGCAGTGCCAACGAAGAACAAAGCCGTATCGGAATCGATTAAACCAAAACTTTCTTATAGTTTCTCACCATCCAACGTTTCAATATCCTTTTAGCAGTAAAAGGATATTGAAACGTTTTTTTATTAGGGATAACTATGATTATAAAATTCTGCATGTATTAAAAAGCCAAAAGGAAAAACAAACGTTTAAGTAGAAACAAAAATGTGAGATGATGGAACCTGATAAACTGCTGCAACATTTAAAAGGAAAAAGAGACGTTTGTATTTTTATCTGTTATTAATAAAGCGTACATGCGTAAAAAATGCAGATAACACCAAGCCAATTACAGGCATGCTTTTTTCAATACCTAATCTAAAAAACACATCATGAGCCAGGCATTTGTAAAAGAGGGTGACGAACAATGGCTGCACGAAATTGGGCCTACCATGAATGCATTAATTGTATACCTTACCCGCGAAAACAACGGCATCCGCGTGTACGAAAAAGAAACCAAAATAGACAAAGATGGTAATGAAATGCACCTCATGAGCAACGGCCTTTCGTACGCCAAAGACAAAGATGGCAAATGGTATATTGTTTGGTAAGCTACCGGTAAAAGGAAAAAGAAACGTTTTACATTTTCTTTCTGTTTATCGCTGAAAACCAAGGCCAAAGGTTTTGTAATTTTAATAATGGATACAGCTCAACCCAGCATGAATTTTCATACCCGAAAATGGGTAAAGCCCGAAGACCTCAACCCCAACCACAGTTTGTTTGGCGGGCGCCTGCTGCAGTGGATTGATGAAGAAGCGGTGATATATGCCATTGTACAATTGGATAACCCGCGCGTGGTTACCAAGTACGTTTCGGAAATCAATTTCATCAACGCACCAAAGCAAGGCGATATTATTGAAATAGGCATTATTGCTACCGAGTTTGGCCGCACCTCGCTTACCATGCGCTGCGAAGTACGCAACATGCTCACACGCGAACCTATTTTACACATTGCCAAACTTGTGTTTGTAAACCTGGGCGAAGACGGCAAACCGGCACCGCACGGCAAAACCGCCATCTCCTATATTAAAGACCGGCTGCAGGTTAAAAATATATCGCTGAAAGCAGCCGGCAACAGCTCCGATGAACAGGCTTAAAAGAAAAATGAAACGTTTAAATGTCGCTACCGCTAGAGTTGCAAAGTTTTAATTTAGGTGCGCGTGATGCAACGCTATACGTGCCGCAGTTAAAGGCTGTGCAACAATTATATGAGCAGCAGAAAAAGAAGAGCAAAAAAACACCTTTCCCCTACTGGGCACAGGTGTGGCCCGCATCTATAGCACTGGCGCAATGGCTGCTGCAGCAACCCAAATACACTCGTAATAAAAAGGTGTTGGAGCTGGCCGCAGGGCTGGGCCTGCCCTCCATAGCAGTAGCAGCGCTGGCACAAAAAGTTACCTGCACCGATTATATGCCCGAAGCGGTAGCCATTGCTCAGCAATCGGCCAGCTATAATGGTTTTGAAAATATAGATTGCCGCGTGCTCAACTGGAAACACCTGCCGCAGGACTTAGAAGCAGATGTGTTGCTGTTGAGTGATGTGAATTATGAGCCGCAGCAGTTTGAAGTGTTGTTCCGCGTACTGCAACAATTTTTACAAAAAGGAACCACCATTATTTTAAGCACACCACAGCGGTTGATGGCGCGGCCATTTATTGAACGATTGTTGCCCTGGTGTATTCATCAGCAACAGGCAGAGGTAGACCATCACAAGCAGCCTGTTTCCATTACATTACTGGTGCTGCGGGCAAGCTAAAACGTCTCTTTTTCCTTTTGAAAAGTTCATGGTTCATAGCTCATGGTTCATAGCGAACAGCCAAAATCAAAACGTCTCTTTTTTCCTTTTAAAGTTTTTCTTGCAGAATAAAAGCGGGAAATGAGTAGAATGCAAAACGTCTCCTTTTCCTTTTGCGTTTACTCCGTTACTTTTTGCTTTTCACTTTTGCCTTTTGACCTTATCTATAAACGTCTCATTTTCCTTTTAACGAATCAATATTTAATTTTAAATATCAAATCACTTGCTGCTCATTCCCGTGTATTTCTTCCGGCTCCATACAATAAAATCGGTGGGCGGAATATTGGTTACATCCAACTGGCGCAGCATGATTACCAGCTGGCCGCGGTGGTAAGTAGCATGGTTAAACAGGTGCAGCAATACCTGGTATATGGTCTGCTTGAATTTTTCTTTTTTGGAGTTGTAATAAATAAACTCATGATCCAGCATGTGCTCTTGCGCCGCCATAATCCACTCGTGCCACTGCTTGCCCTGCGCCATTAGTGCTGCAGCCAGTTCTTCAAACTTACCGTTGAAAGTATCGCTGGGCCTTACAATCTGCTCCTGCAGTTTCATGCGCTGCCACCAGATGCTTTCCGCATCCCACATATGCTTAAGGGTATTGGTGATGCTGCCGAAAGAGCTGACAATTTTTTGGTCTTTTAGAGTTTGCGGCAATGGTTGCATAACATCCAGCAACTGCTGGTTGGCCCACAGGTGATAAGCAGAAAACTGGCTTAGTAAAATTTTCATAACAAACAGTACTTTCGTTTGTAACCTTTTTACAACATTAAATAACTAATACCATTTTTCATGCCTGATAATAAAAACTTTTTCAGCGGCTTTGGCTCCGCGGCCGTACATGCCGGCCACAGCACCGATCCGCTACATGCGCACCTGGTGCCCATATATGCCTCAAGCACTTTTGTGTTTGATACGGCCGAGCAAGGCATGCAGCGCTTTAGCGGCGCTGAGCAGGGCTATATTTACAGCCGCTGGGGCAATCCCACTTTTACCGAAGCCGAACAAAAAATAGCCGCGCTGGAAACCTTTGGATTAAACATGGAAGCAAAAGGCATTTTGCACGCATCGGGCATGGCAGCTATTACTACACTGATGCTGGGCACCTTAAAACCCGGTGATAAAATACTTACACATACGGCATTGTACGGCGGCACCGAAGAACTGATGGTAAAGATTTTGGAACCATTGGGCATCGGTACTGTAGTGGTAGATTTAAAAAATTTGTCTGCTGCCGAAGAGGCCATTAAAAACGACAGCAGCATTAAAATGCTGTACCTCGAAACGCCCTCCAACCCTACCATTCAATGCGTGGATATAGAAGCACTCACTCAATTGGCACATGCCCATCATTTGCTGGTAGCTTGCGACAATACGTTTGCCACACCTTACCTCCAGCAGCCTTTTAAGTACGGGGTCGATTTTATAATGCACTCCACTACCAAATTTCTAAATGGCCACGGCACCGCCATTGGTGGCATTCTGCTGGGTAAAGATGTGGAGCGCATGAGCGGCCCTGTTACAAAAGCGCACCGTTTGCTGGGTGGCAACAGCAATCCTTTTGATGCTTTTATGCTGATCAACGGCTTAAAAACTTTGGAGCTGCGTATGGAGCGTCATTGCAGCAATGCCGAAAAAGTAGCGCAGTTTTTAAACAAGCATGCACAGGTGCAAAAAGTTAATTACAACGGCCTACCATCGCACGCCGATTATAAGCTATCGCAAAAGCAAATGCGCCACCCCGGTGCCATGATGAGTTTTGAAGTGGCAGGCGGGCTGCAGGCCGGTATTAACTTTATGAACAAGCTTAAAATGTGCGTGCGCGCTGTATCGCTCGGCACTTGTGACACACTGCTATCGCACCCGGCCAGTATGACGCACTACGGCGTAGCCAAAGAGCAGCGCGAAAAATACGGCATTACCGATGGCCTCATCCGCATGAACGTTGGCATTGAAAATGCTGATGACATTATTGCCGACCTGGCGCAGGCGCTGGGATAGGAATATTGAACAAGAAACAAGGAACCGATGAATGATGAAATGGAGAGGATGTTCAATATCCAACGCTTAATTTTCAAGTTAAAAGGAAAAAGAGACGTTTGGAGGGCTGTTTACCATGAACCATTACCTATGAACCATGAACTTTTAATCTACAACAAATGAACATCAACATACGCAGGGCGCGCAGAGAAGATTGCGAGCGCATACTGGAGCTGGTGCGCGAGCTGGCATATTTTGAAAAAGCGCCGAATGAAGTAAATGTGAGCCTCGAGCATTTTGTACAAAGCGGCTTTGGCTACAAACCCATTTGGTGGGCTTTTGTGGCCGAAGTGGATGGCCTGGTGCAGGGCTTTGCGCTATATTACATCCGCTTCAGCACCTGGAAAGGGCAGCGCATGTACCTCGAGGATTTTTATGTAACCGAAGAACAGCGCAGCAAAGGCCTGGGCAAGCTGCTGTTTGACCGGCTGATTCGCGAGGCACGCCGCCGCAAGCTCAATGGCATACAGTGGCAGGTGCTGGAGTGGAACGAGCAGGCCATTAATTTTTACAAAAAATACAACGCCGCCTTTGATGCCGAGTGGATCAACTGCGCCATTTATGTAGAAGAAAAAAAGCTGAACATGTAGTTCAGCTTTTACATTAAAAAGGGTGAAGCCAAAAGTTTATAACGAAGTAAGAATAACCAGTACTACCACTACTCCAAGACCAATCCAGGCCCATTTTACGCGGTTGCTTTTCTTTTCATCTTTTAACAGGTAAGCAATCAGTACACCAATCAGTCCCAGTAAAAAGCCGAGTGCAAAACCGCCAATGTGAAAGCCAGTCGTACCATCTACTTTAGCTAAAACCTTGTTTAGTTTTTTGCTGTTGATGGTGCCGTCAGCGCTGATGTTTTTGCGCAGTTCTTTTTGTGCCAGCTTAAAGGATACCTTTTCGGTAAACTTCATATCGCGGCCGGTAATCTTTTCAAATTCCTTTACCTTAATCTGAGACAGGGCCTCAACAGAAATTTTCTGCCCCGTGTTGCCAATAGGAATAAAAACTTCGGATGCTTTTTTGGGAGGAACGGTAACGCTTACGGCCGCAAAGGTTTGCGCCATGACAGCAAACGCCATCAAGAGTGCGAATACTTTTTTCATAAACAATTGTGGTTTGGTTAATTATTCCACCAATTTAAATAAATTTCAGATGTGTTTAATTTTTATACCAAAATTTTATTCTGCTTTTATACACAAGCAAAAAAGCAGCTGTAAAGCTGCTTTTTATAAAACGTCTCTTTTTCCTTTTGATTTTGGTTAACCGCTCAATAAGCAAAACGTCAGTTTTTACTTTTACTTGAGCATTGAACATTCTCTTCACTTCATCATTCAGCATTCCTTGTTCCTTGTTCGATATTCCTTAGCTCACCCCGCTGGTCTGCATTTCCTTATCTATTTTCAGAATCAGCCCCTGCAGCACCTTGCCCGGGCCGGCCTCGGTAAAGCGGCTGGCGCCATCGGCAATCATGGCCTGCACGCACTGCGTCCATTTTACAGCGCCGGTCAGCTGGTTGATCAGGTTTTCTTTGATCTCGTCTTTATTGATAATGCCACGTGCCACCACGTTCTGGTACACCGGGCAGGATGGCGAGTTAAAATGCGCGGCCTCAATGGCCCCCTTCAGTTCTGCCCTGGCAGGCTCCATCAAGGGCGAATGAAAAGCACCGCCAACCGGTAAAATAAGCGCGCGTTTAGCACCGGCTTCTTTCATACGCTCGCAGGCAATTTCTACACCTTTCACCGTACCGGAAATCACCAACTGGCCGGGACAGTTGTAGTTGGCTGCTACCACAGTTTCGCCGGTTTCGGCCTGAACCTGCGCGCATATTTCTTCTACTTTTTCGTCAGCTAAATTTAATACCGCAGCCATGGTAGAAGGCGTTTGCTCGCAGGCTTTTTGCATGGCCTGTGCGCGGATGCTCACCAGCTTCAGCCCATCTTCAAACGACAGGCAGCCATTGGCCACCAGCGCCGAAAACTCGCCCAGCGAATGGCCGGCCACCATGTCGGGCTTTGCATTTTCGATGCTTTTGAAAGCTATAACAGAATGTATAAAAACGGCAGGTTGGGTAATGGCGGTTTGCTTCAGGTCTTCATCCGAGCCGGCAAACATCACGTCTGATATGCGAAAGCCCAGAATTTCGTTGGCTTGTTCAAACAGTTTTTTGGCAAATGCACTGTTATCGTAAAACGTTTTTCCCATGCCGGGGGTTTGCGCACCCTGGCCC
>CBDTUH010000127.1:0-9253 GCA_965363375.1 uncultured bacterium | reverse complement strand
TCCTTGTGCGGCGGGTAAGCCGTATAGCCACAGATGTAAATAGCTTCCAGTAAAAAAGCATCCGCTGTTCTGAAAATAGAGCCTACATTATAAGCACTCCTGATATTTTCCAGCACCGCTATCACTGGCACCTTATCACTCTGCCGAAACTCCTCCACCGACTTGCGGTTCAGTTCTTCCATACTTAATTTACGCATAATGCTGCTGCTCTTCTGCCTTTTTGGGTAAAATGAAGGTGCAAAGGTAGGCTGCGCAGCTTAAATAGAGTGGATAAAAAAGGATCGCCTGTGGAATGGAAATCGTTAGCACCTGCCTATTTTTGCCGCAACCGCCATGAGTAAAGAAAAAACAGCCGAAACACCGTTAATGCAGCAGCACAAGGCTATTAAAGCCAAGTACCCCGATGCGGTGTTGCTTTTTCGCGTAGGCGATTTTTACGAAACCTTTGGACAGGATGCCATTGTTGCTTCGCAGGTGCTGGGCATTACCTTAACCAAGCGAAATAATGGTGCGGCGTCTTCATCTGAGCTGGCGGGTTTTCCGCACCATGCGCTGGATACCTATCTGCACAAGCTGGTAAAAGCCGGTTACCGCGTGGCCATTTGCGACCAGCTGGAAGACCCCAAAACCGTTAAAGGCATTGTTAAGCGCGGTGTAACCGAAATGGTAACGCCCGGAACGGCCACCAACGACAAATTGCTGGATTTTAACAGCAACAACTTTTTAGCTTCGCTATACTTTACGGCCGATGAAAAGTATGGACTGGCTTTTCTGGACATTTCTACCGGTGAATTTGTTACCGCCGAAGGCGATAAGGAATATGCGGATAAGCTCTTGATGGGTTTCAAACCGGCAGAAGTGATTTTTCAGCGTCACCAGCAAAAAAAGTTCAAAGAAGAATTTGGAAGTAAATATTATACTTACACATTAGACGAATGGATATTTGATGATCAGTATGCGCAGGATTTATTATTAAAGCATTTTGAAACCCATTCCCTCAAAGGTTTTGGGTTTGATGGAATGAACAAAGGACTGGTAGCGGCCGGTGCTATTTTGCACTATTTAAAAGAAACAGAGCATCCCAACCTGCAGCATATTACTTCCATCCAGCAGATCAAGCAAGCCGATTACCTGTGGATGGACCGCTTTACCATCCGAAACCTGGAGTTGCTGCAAAGCGGCGTAGATGGCGGCGATACTTTACTGAAAGTGCTGGACAATACCGCTACGCCCATGGGTGCGCGCCTGCTGAAACGCTGGATTGTTTTCCCCTTAAACAACGTGCAGCGCATTAATGAGCGGCTGGATGCAGTAGCCCATTTTATTCTAGAAACAGATTTTCGCAATAAGATAATTGGGGCACTCAAACAATGCGGCGACGTGGAGCGGCTGGTTTCAAAAATTCCTTTAAAGAAAATCAACCCGCGCGAACTGCTGCAGCTTTCGCGTTCCCTAAAA
Organism: uncultured bacterium; assembly: GCA_965363375.1. GTDB lineage: Bacteria > Bacteroidota > Bacteroidia > Chitinophagales > Chitinophagaceae > Flavisolibacter. The sequence goes on along the minus strand of CBDTUH010000127.1, from coordinate 7,795 downwards.
CAACTTGAACACATAAAGGAACTTTGCGCGGCCAGTTCTAATGCGTACCTGCAACGACTGGCTCATGCGCTGAATCCCTGCACTTACATTTCCGATAAAATTGTTGCTTCTATTGTCGACAATCCACCCGCACTGGCTGTAAAAGGATCGTTTATTAACAAATCTGTACATAGCGAGCTGGACGAGTTAAGACATATTGTACAACACGGTAAAGAATACCTGGCGCAAATGCAGCAACGGGAGGCAGAACGCACAGGCATATCATCACTTAAGATCGGCTTCAACAATGTATTTGGTTATTATTTGGAGGTAACCAACTCGCACAAAAGCAAAGTGCCGCCCGAATGGATGCGCAAACAAACACTGGCCAATGCCGAACGCTACATTACTGCCGAACTAAAAGAGTACGAAGAAAAAATAATGGGTGCGGAAGAAAAAATGCTGCAGATAGAGCTGCAAATTTTTGATGCCCTGCTGAACGAACTCCACGATTTTATTGCCTGCATTCAAACCAATGCACAAGTGGCCGCAACCTTAGATGTATTGTGTTGTTTTGCCCACAATGCCTTACAATACAATTACAAAAAACCACAGCTGCATACCGGTGAAGAATTGAATATTAAAGAAGGCCGCCACCCGGTGATTGAACGCAAGCTACCGCCATCAGAACAATACATTACCAATGATGTGGTGCTGAACCGAAGCAGCCAGCAAATCATTATTTTGACAGGTCCGAACATGAGTGGTAAATCGGCCCTGCTGCGACAAACCGCTTTGATAACGCTGATGGCGCACATGGGGTCTTTTGTGCCGGCGGCAGAAGCACTGGTGCCGCTGACTGATAAAATTTTTACCCGCGTAGGTGCCTCCGATAATTTAAGCGCCGGCGAATCCACCTTTATGGTGGAGATGAACGAAACATCTTCTATCATCAATAACGTTTCCGAAAATTGCTTGATTTTGCTGGATGAAATTGGCCGCGGCACCTCTACCTACGATGGTATTTCTATTGCCTGGAGCATTGCTGAATTTTTGCACAATGCACCGCAAAAACCAAAAACCTTTTTTGCCACGCATTACCACGAGCTGAACGAACTGGAAGCGGCCCTGCCCGGTGTAAAAAACTACCATGTAACTAATAAAGAAATTGGCAATAAAATCATCTTTCTGCGCAAACTGGCGCCCGGCGGCAGCACCCACAGCTTTGGTATACACGTAGCCAAAATGGCCGGCATGCCGCCCGAACTGATAAAACGCGCTGATGAAGTATTGAAAAGCCTGGAAGCAAAAGGCATTGAAAACAATGTGGCCGGTAAAGTAAAAACCCTGTCTGCGCCTAAAATGCAATTGAGCATTTTTGATGCACACTCCCAAACTTTTGATGAGATCCGCACCATGCTGGAAGGTATTGACATCAACCGCCTGACACCTGTAGAAGCGCTTCTAAAATTGAACGAGATAAAAGGTCTGCTGAAGTAGCTTCAAAAAAGTTGACAGAGGACAGAAGACAGTTGACAGTCCTTTTTTATGATAATCTTTGCGTAGTAAAACGTCTGATTTTCCTTTTGAATCTAAAAGGAAAATCAGACGTTTTACTTTATGCCTTTTTATCAAACTGAAGAGTAAAAAACAAAAGGGAAAAGAGACATTTTATTGTTTTAGGAGATGCTGAAACAAGTTCAGCATGACAGGTCTAAAAATTGTGCCTTTACATTTCAACTTTTAAAAGGGAAAAGAGACGTTTTAAAATATCGAACAAAGAACAACGAATATTGAATAAAGAAGTGTATTGAAGAATGTTCAATATTCAATATACAATGCTCAAACCTCAATGTTCACTTAAAAGGAAAAAGAGACGTTTCTCTCCTGTCAACGACCACCGAAAAGCTGTCAACTGTCCACTGTCATCTCTTTTCAGGCGCCATTTCAAACCACACTTTCTTGTCATTATCAAAATCGCCGTTGTAGTTAATAAAAAGTTCTTCACCGGCAGCAATATCGCGCACGGTCAGCACATAAATCAGCTGCTCTATATAATTCATTTCGTAAATACAGTTGGAAGGCACGGCATGGTTATACACGGAGATCCAGCCCAGCGCCATACAGCAATCTTTGCGGTCATCGCCCCACTCAAAAATATAATCGTGCAGCAGTGTCTGGTCTATCAGTTTTCGCTCATCAGCACTTAGCACTATCACGGGCGCAAGTTCCACCAGCGTGTCTTTGGCAATGGGTTCTTTGGTATATACGCCGCGGCCACGCGCTTTAGTTTTTTTTATATGGAGCCAGGGCAATAAATAACTTTGTTTTTTGGCCATTTGGCAGCGAATTTAATTGATGTGCGTTAGTTATGCATCAAACTGTAATTTTGAAACATGTCATTTGAGAGTCTGAAACAGCAATTTGAAGAGCAATTAGAGATTGGCGATGCATTGCAGATGCGGCACTTCCTGGATCACCAGAACATCAGCGACATGGCAGAACTGGTGTACGAGTACCCCGAACATGAAGCAAAAATCATTGCCGGCATGTCGGTACACCGCGCGGCCGGCCTTTTTAAAATACTGGAGCTGGGCGAGCAAAAGCGAATCATTCAAACCCTGCCGCCGGCCAAAACAGCCGAACTGCTGAACGAACTGCCAGCGGATGACCGTACCGCTTTTTTGGAAGAACTGCCCGGCATTGTGGTGCGCGAACTCATTAAACTGCTGGACCCTGATGAACGTCGTATTACCCTTTCGCTTTTGGGTTACCCCGAAAATAGCCTGGGCCGACTGATGACGCCCGATTATGTATATGTGTATGAAAACAACACAGTGGCGCAGGTGCTTGATACCATCCGCCGTGTGGGTAAGAACAGTGAGACCATTGATGTGATTTATGTGATCAATGATAAAGGCGAACTGCTGGATGACCTCAGGATACGCGAGTTTATATTAACCTCACCCGAAAAAAAAGTAAGCGAGCTGATGGACTATCGCGTTATTTCCTTAAACGCATTTGACGATCAGGAAGAAGCAGCCGAAATTTTTAAAATGAACAACCGCGTGGCACTGCCGGTGGTAAGCAAGGGTAATAAATTATTGGGCATTGTTACCATAGATGATGTGCTGTGGGTGGCCTCGGAAGAATTTACCGAAGATGTTCAAAAGATTGGTGGTACTGAAGCACTGGACCAACCCTACCTTGACATGCCCATCTTTCAACTGTTTAAAAAAAGGGTTATCTGGATGATGGTGCTTTTTATCGGCGAGCTGCTCACTATTTCTGCGATGCACCGTTTTGAAAACCAGATAGCACAAGTGGTGGTGCTGGCCACATTCATCCCGCTCATTATTTCCAGCGGCGGCAACAGCGGCTCCCAGGCGGCAACGCTTATTATACAGGCTATGGCGCTGCGCGAAATCACTATTTTAGATTGGTGGCGCATTATGCGGCGCGAAATTTTTTCGGGTCTTTTGCTGGGCACTACACTTTGCCTGATGGGCATTTCGGTTATCTTTTTGTGGAATTTTATTTCGGACCAGTTTGGCGTACATTACTTTTATATTGCGCTTACCATTGGCCTGTCGCTGATAGGTGTGGTGCTCTGGGGCACGCTGGTAGGTTCTATGCTGCCACTTTTATTAAAAAGACTGGGTGCCGACCCTGCCACCTCTTCTACCCCTTTTGTAGCTACGCTGGTAGATGTTACGGGCCTGATCATTTATTTTTCGCTGGCCTTTGCCATTCTTAGCGGCAAATTGCTCTAAGTGCGGTTTACTGCAGCGTTTGCGGGTTTTTGCGCCATTTGATATTATAGATTTTTTTTTCCATTTTCGCAACGCAAACGATTGCAATTTTCAAACCCGAAATCATCTTAATCATTCATCATTTATGTGTGGAATTGTAGCTTATATTGGTACCCGTGAAGCTTACCCTGTTATTTTAAAAGGATTAAAAAGATTAGAATACCGCGGCTACGACAGCTCGGGCGTAGCGCTTTTGAACGGAGGACTTAAAGTATATAAAAAGAAAGGAAAAGTGGCCGAGCTGGAAGAAAGCCTGCAAGGCGTTGACCTTCATGCCAACATCGGTATTGGCCATACCCGCTGGGCCACCCACGGCGAACCCAGCGACCGCAATGCCCATCCGCACACTTCTGCCAGTGGCAAGCTGGCCATGATTCACAACGGTATTATCGAAAATTACGCGCAGCTGAAATCGGAACTTCAAAAGAAAGGCTACCAATTTCATAGCGATACCGACACAGAAGTGCTGCTGAACTTTATTGAAGACATTCAGAAAAACAACAATTGCTCGCTGGAAGAAGCGGTACGCATAGCGCTCAAACGTATTGTAGGCGCTTATGTAATTGTGCTGATTGATAATGAAAACCCTGAGACTTTGATTGCGGCGCGTAAAGGCAGCCCGCTGGTAATTGGCATTGGCAAAAATGAACACTTTTTAGCTTCGGATGCATCTCCTATTATCGAATACACTAAAGAAGTGGTGTATGTAAACGACTACGAGATTGCCATCATTAAACCCGATGAGCTGATACTGAAAAACCTGGGCAACGAGCGTCAAACGCCTTTTATTACCAAGCTGGATATGGAACTGGCGGCTATTGAAAAAGGCGGTTATGAGCATTTTATGCTCAAAGAAATTTTTGAGCAGCCGCAAACCATTTTCGATTGCCTGCGCGGCAGGCTGGATGCCGATGCCGGCACCATCACCATGAGCGGTGTTGAAAAATATGCGGATGAGATTATGAATGCCAACCGCATTGTGATGGTGGCTTGCGGTACCAGCTGGCACGCCGGCCTGGTAGCGGAATATATTTTTGAAGAACTCTGCCGCATTAATGTAGAAGTGGAATATGCATCAGAGTTCAGGTACCGCAACCCGGTGATTAATAAAGGTGATGTGATTATCGCCATATCGCAAAGCGGCGAAACGGCCGATACGCTGGTGGCTATTGAAAACGCCAAACAAAAAGGCGCTATCATTTTAGGTGTGGTAAACGTGGTGGGTTCTTCCATTGCACGCGCCTCGCACGCCGGTGCTTACACGCATGCCGGTCCCGAGATTGGGGTAGCTTCTACCAAAGCCTTTACCGCGCAACTGGCCGTGCTAACTATGATTGCCCTTAAAATTGGTTATGCTAAAGGAACACTAAGCCACGACCGCTACCTGCAATTATTAAAAGAACTGGATGCCATCCCGGATAAAGTAGCCAGCATACTGCAATCGACAGAAGCCATACAGGCCATTGCCGAAAAATATAAAGACGCACCCAGCTCACTTTTCTTAGGCCGCGGTTATAACTTCCCGGTAGCGCTGGAAGGTGCTTTGAAACTGAAAGAAATTTCTTACATCCATGCCGAAGGCTATCCTGCTGCCGAAATGAAGCACGGCCCAATTGCACTGGTTGATGAAAGCCTGCCAGTAGTGTTTATTGCCACTAAAGATTCTTTCCACGAAAAGGTGATATCGAACATGCAGGAAATAAAAGCGCGCAAAGGAAAAGTAATTGCTGTTATCAACGAAGGCGACGAGCAAAGCCTTTCGCTGGCCGATGATGTGATGGTAGTACCGGAAGCTGATGAAATTTTGGCGCCGATGCTAAGTGTCATTCCCATGCAGTTGTGGGCTTATTATACCGGCGTTGCCAAAGGGCTGGATGTAGACAAGCCGCGCAACCTGGCCAAATCGGTAACAGTAGAATAGCCCGGTTTTTGCCTTACCTATCAAAATGTTTTAAAATCCTTTTATATCCTGTAAAAATGCAAAAGGGTTTTAAAACATTTTTTTATTTATAGACAACAGCAGATGAAAACATGTTTGAGTAAACAACTTTTTCCAAACGTCTGTTTTCCCTTTTACTTAAAAAAATGGAAATTTAAAAACGTCTCTTTTTCCTTTTACCATCCGTTTTATTTTTAATCAGAACCGTACATGAACACCATGAAAAAGAAACCGCTAAATGCAATAGGATACCAGTTCATACAACCCGAACACCTGCCCGAAGGCAAGGATGAATACCACCTGCGCAACTTGCAGAACCGTAATGGCATTACCTATCGCAACCTATCGGCCTACGAAATAGAAGTGCTGGTGCGCAACCGCAATACCTCCGACGATTGGAACAAGATACAGGTATCGGATGCCTTTAACCCGGAGCTGGTAAAGTCTTGCAAATTTTACGGCCTGGTGCGCATTGGCAAACTGGAGCCCATGGCGCTGGAATATCACAATGTGTGCATGCCTGTTGGCCTGTACAACAGCACCATTATTAGCTGCGATTTTGGCGATAACGTGGTGATCAATAATGTAAGCTACATGTCGCACTACATTATTGGCTCCGAAGTAATGATTGCTAATGTGGATGAACTGCATGTAACCGACCACGCCAAGTTTGGCAACGGCATCATTAAAGAAGGTGAAGATGAAGGTGTGCGCGTATGGCTGGAGCTTTGCAATGAAAATGCGGGCCGCAAAATTCTACCCTTTAACGGCATGCTACCCGGCGATGCCTTCCTGTGGAGCAAGTACCGCGATGATGAAATGCTGATGCAGCGCTTTAAAGAATTTACTGAAAAAAAATTTGACAAGCAACGCGGCTACTATGGTAAAATAGGCGACCGCACCGTAATAAAAAATACTAGCATTGTAAAAGATGTATGGATAGGTTCCGATGCTTATATAAAAGGCGCCAACAAACTAAAAAACCTTACCATCAACTCGGCACCGGAGGCGCATACGCAGATTGGCGAAGGTTGCGAAATTGTAAATGGCATTATTGGTTATGGCTGCCGCATTTTTTACGGTGTAAAAGCCGTGCGCTTTATTATGGCCTCTCACTCGCAACTCAAATACGGTGCGCGCCTGATCAACTCTTACCTGGGCCACAACGCAACCATCTCTTGCTGCGAGGTGTTGAACTCACTTATCTTCCCCGCGCACGAGCAGCACCACAACAACTCGTTTTTGTGCGCTGCACTGGTGATGGGGCAAAGCAATATGGCCGCAGGCGCTACCATTGGCAGCAACCATAATAGCCGTGCCGCCGATGGCGAAATTGTTGCCGGACGTGGCTTTTGGCCGGGCCTGTGCGTGAGTTTAAAACATAATTCCAGGTTTGCTTCTTTTACCCTTATTGCCAAAGGCGACTACAGTGCCGAACTTAATATTCCTTTACCTTTTAGCTTAATCAGCAACGACTATGCTGCCAACAAACTGGTCATCATGCCGGCTTACTGGTTTATGTACAATATGTATGCGCTGGCGCGCAATGCGTCAAAATATGTAGACCGCGACAAACGCACCAACAAGCTGCAGCATATAGAGTATGACTACCTGGCGCCAGACAGCGTTAATGAAATATTTACTGCTTTAAAATTGCTGGCAAAATATACCGCCATTGCTGCCAATGGAAACGAAAACGGTGACGAAGAGAGCTTAGTTCGGCAGGGTACTGAATTATTATCGAATGAGAGCAGCAACATAGCCCATTTGAATATTATAGCCAAAGGTTTTGAATGCAGCACACGCCCGGTGCAGCTGGTAAAGGTAAAAGAAGCATTTGCCATTTACCGCCGGCTGGTAGTCTACTACGGCATTACCAATTTGCTGCAGCTGATGGATGACCAGAACATCAACACTTTTGCAGATTTGAAAAGCGCACTGCCACAACAACCTGAACGCCTACAATGGCTGAATATTGGCGGGCAATTGATACCTGAAAGGGATTTAAGACGTTTGATCAGTGGCATCAAAGCAAACTCCATTTCGGCCTGGGAAGAAGTACACC
>CBDTUH010000126.1:0-9301 GCA_965363375.1 uncultured bacterium | reverse complement strand
ATGAAAGTCCAACTCTACATTGTACTTCCTGCTCAATTCGAAATAGGGCGACTTGTCGCTTTCGGGCCTGGGCTGCGTTATTAAAATCTTTTTCTTGCTTTTAACGCCGGCAGCGGCCTTTGTAACCTCAGTTTTTACCATGTATTGTGGGGGGCTAAAGTTGAGCAAAGTTAAGAATTTTCCCCTAAGAATTGCAACAACACTTTGTTAATCAGCAGTAGGGGTATAATCTCAAAGGCTAATAGATACAAAAAAAAGTGAAAAAAGTTGATTTTGATCTGCCGGTTTACTGATAAATAAGACAAAAAGTAACGGTAAATAAACAGGCCGCTCACTACCATCACACCAATTATAAAACCGGCCTGCTGCACCACCCCTTCGGAAAACGAAAGCAAAATTAGAAAAGGCAACAGCGCAATACCGATGATCTTATTGGCGGTAAAAACAATAAATGTGTAAATGTCTGTAGCATCGGACAGACGAAACAGCCAGCCGCAAACTTTTAAGGTAATGAACTTGACGATGTACACCAGTGCCAGGCCTACCACGCAGTACAACAAAAGCAACCAAAAGTTAAATCCAGTACTGAGCTCCAGGTATTGCAAAATAAGATTGATAAAAAGCCCTCCGCTTAAAAAGAAAAGAATATTCAGCAACAGCGATGGCAGCGGTGCCTGCATCAGTTGTTCCTTTATCTGCCGCTGCTTGACCGAGGTGCGGAAGAAAAGACCAAAAAGGTCTTTTACATAACGGCTAAAGCCGTTGCGCACCAGGGCAAAATAAATAAGCAGCGCAATAGTGATGTAAAAAAAGCCATCCTTGTCTTCCCAGCTTTTTTCGGTTACCAGGCGCTGCGTTGGATTGGTAAACGAAAAATAAGGCTGTCGGTTGTAAATGGCGGAATCGAGCAAAAAGGAATAAGCAGGTTTAGGCGGAACCGTATCAGCAACAGCTGCGGCCAGCGAGTCGGGCAGCTCAGTGGTATCGCGCAGGCGTGCCGTATCGGTTTGGCCCCCAGCCGCCAGGGATAGAAAAAAGAAGAAAACAAATACCCACTGTTTTTTCATGAAATACTGAATTGCTGTAAAAATAATAGGTGCCGGGCAGATGTGCTACCGCTTTTTAAAAATAGTTGACAAAACCAAGATGAATTTTCGATTGCCGCAGGTTCAACTCTGCATCGCTGCGCTTGCCTATGGCCCACACCAGGTTAAAAATGCCGGCGCCCGTCTCAAACGAAAGACCCAGGCCGGTGCTCACATAGGTATAACTGCTATTTTGCGCCAGCGGGTGCCGGGCCCAGCCCCCATCTACAAAAGCAAAAAAAGCAGAGTTGGGGCCCACCAGGTAGCGGTACTCACCGGTAGCAACCGCGTATTGGCTTACAAACTGGCTTTCCTCGTCAAAGCCGCGCAGCAATTTATAGCCGCCAATCTGGAAAGTTTCATTACGGAAAATGTTTTCACTTTGAAAAATACCGCCTTGTAGTGCTGTTTTAAAAGCACTTTGCCGCCCCAGCGGAAAATACCTGGCCACCGCCCCCTGCAGCCGGAACTGATAGCTTTTCATCTTTACCGTATCGTACAGGCGCGCATAATCAAAATCGGGGTTAAAAGGGTCTTTAAGTTCCAATATCGCATTGTTCTGTTTGAGTTTTTTAGTACCGGCAGAAGCAGTTAGTGTCCACTCCATTCCCTGCCGGGGGTTAAAACGGTAGTTGGTGGTATTTACTTCGTAGGTAAAGCCCAGGTTCAGCGAGCTTACATCGCCATCGGTGGGCAGGCGTTTGCTTTGCTGCACCTGTATGGTGTTGATGCCGTTGACAATGGTGCTGCGCCGCTGCAAAAAAACGGTGGCCGAGCGTGTGGCACTCAGGTTGTACACGGCACCCAGTTTCATATTCACATTCAAAAAAGCCGTGTCTTTTCTAAACATATCAAACTGGAAGTTGAGGCCAAAAGGTGATTGGAAAATATAAGGATGGTCGTACAGCAAATTCAACCGCGGACTCTGCACCTGCAATTGCTGCCAGTTGAGCCCGATGGTTTCGCCAGCGCCCAGCGCATTGCGCAGCAGTACGTTAGCCTCACCCGTTACCAGAAACTTTTTTTCGGCCGTAGCATCGGAGTTGGGTAAAAAGCCCACCAGCACATTTACCTGGCTGCTGCGCCTTGGTTTTAAATATAAATTCAAAACCGAACCGGTACCCAGTAAAGTAAGGTTAGACGATTGAACCTCCTGCACATACGTTAAGGCGGACAGGCGGCTGCTGATAGCCTGCAGCTTTTTTTTGTTGTAGATGCTGCCATTGGGAATATCGAGGTAGCGCTGCAAAAAGCGGTTATCAATCTTTACATCGCCATAAACCCGTATGCTGTCAATATGGTAAAGCGGCCCGCGGTAAATGTGGAGTTTCGCTTTCATTTTAGACTCATCCAGCTCAATGCTGTCGAGGCTTACGCGGGCAAAGGGGTGGCCGGTTTCCTCCAGGTGATCGAGTATCTTTACTTTCCAGCTTTCTAAAAGAGAAAAATTCATGGGCGTGCCCGAAAGGTTGCTGCTGCCCCAGCGCACGGCTTCTAAAATATCGGCGTCCTCCGCTGCGGTGGCTACTGCGGCCCACTGGTATGGCTGCCCTATAAATAACGCCACCTTTGCCGAAAGTGAATCGAAGCGCGCACTATCAATTGAAGCGGTAACATAACCTTTGCTTTGCAAAAAAGCGGGCAACTGCGCTACGTATTGCATAGCAGCAAGCCGGTCGGTAAACTCCTTTTGCAGCAAGCCGGTAGCTGCCGTGGCCGAATCGGCCACGGTGTAGTGCACAGGATATGGGGTTTGGCCTGCCGCCATCTTGCACATTAACAAAAGTGCAAATGCCAGGTGTTTTAACTTCGCCATCTATTATTGTAAAAGTATACCATACAAAGCATTAACCTATAACGCCCGTGGCCGGAATTTATTTGCACATTCCTTTTTGTAAACAAGCCTGCAATTACTGCAACTTTCATTTTACCACATCGCTGCGGTACAAAGGTGAGCTGGTGCAGGCGCTTGCCAAGGAAATAGAATTGCAAAAAAGCTTTCTGGAAGGAGAAACGGTGGAAACAATTTACTTTGGCGGCGGCACACCCAGTTTATTAAGTACCCAAGAAATACAATTATTGCTGCAACAAATTCATCAACAATTTAACGTAGCTACCGGTGCCGAGGTAACGCTGGAAGCCAATCCCGACGATATTACACCCGAAAAACTGGGGGCGTGGAAAGAAGGCATTAACCGGCTGAGCATTGGCGTACAAAGTTTTTTTGAAGAAGAACTGCGCTGGATGAACCGCGCCCACAACGCCGGGCAGGCCGAAAGGTGTATAGAATGGAGCCTGGCGGCCGGCTTTCAAAACTTTAGTATTGACCTTATTTACGGCTCGCCGCTGCTGACCGATGAAATGTGGCAGCAAAATGTAAAAAAAGCAGTAGGCTACGGCATCACGCACCTCTCCTGCTATGCCCTGACAGTGGAAGAAAAAACGCCGCTGCATAAATTGATCAACACACAGAAAAAACAAGCCGTGGATGCCGATAAGCAGGCGCGCCAGTTTCTGCTGCTGATGCAATGGCTGAAAGCATCGGGCTACGAGCATTACGAAGTATCGAACTTTGCGCTGCCGGGCTTCAGAAGCCGGCACAATTCGGCATATTGGCAGGGCAAAAAATATTTAGGCCTCGGGCCATCAGCACACTCGTACAACGGCCGCTTCCGAATGTGGAACAAAGCCAATAATACTCTTTACATCCGCAGCATTGGTGATGGCGTAGTACCGCAGGAAAGAGAAGAACTCAGCCCCACCGAACAGCTCAACGAATTCATCATGATCAGCCTGCGCACCGCCGAAGGGCTGAACCTGCAGCGCGTGCAGGAAATGTTTGGCAATGATAAAAAAACAGCTATTGAAAAGGGTGTGCAAAAACATGTAGCGCATAACCTGGTTTGCCAACAGCAACATTACATTCAGCTTACCGAAAGCGGCATGCTGATGGCCGATGGTATTGCAGCGGATTTGTTTTTTTAAAAGGAAAAAGAGACGTTTGGAAAGTCGTCAGACTTCAAACTTCCGTCAGCAGCCAAAAACAGCCATTAATAAATTAAAAGGAAACAAAGACGTTTTGAAGAATTACAATTTGCACCAAAACTTTAAAAGGAAAACCAGACGTTTTTGATGATGCGATTGCTGCAGCCCAAACGGAGCGTCGCAAGTAAAGCTTCATCAAGGTACAGCTGCTGGCAACCCAATTAATTTTTTAAAAGGAAAATAAGACGTTTCCATTTGGGTCAATCATTTTCAATTTTTCATTTTACAATTTACATTTTCATTCCTCTTGGCATTTTGTTGGCAGTACAAACGTCTAAATTTCCTTTTGTATGAAACTGGGCGAAACAATGCTGAAAAAGATTTCGAAAAAGTACGAGCCGGATGCCATGGTGCACCTGAAATACAAGGGCTACGATATGGCGCTAAAGACCGATGCGGAAGGCAACGCGCTGCTGCTTTTTATTGGCGAGGCGCAGGCCGATGGCCACATTAAAGGTGACCGCTTTGCACGCCGCCTGCTGAAAGATGCTGATGGCAAAACCATTAAAGACCACTGGGATTATAAAGGAAAAGTAAGCTGAGCGCTACATGGTTTGGCACCATCTTGGTCGCACATAGTACTAAAAACCAGATGTTATGTTTATACCTTTTATATTCCTGATTATTGTGGTGATTGGTGTGATTTTATTTTTTGTGCTGGCCGGAAAAAAGAAAGCCGAAGGCGAGGATTTAGGCGAACACGGCAGGTAAAACGTCTCTTTTCCCTTTTAATAGTTCATGGTGAATCACCAAACAGCAAAACGGCTTTATTTCCTTTTGTGAATGGTCAATGGTCAATTGTGAATAGAGCCACTGAAATACAAAACGTCTCCATTTCCTTTTGTAATTGAATATTGAACATTTCCTCATTCCCAATTTACTATTCACCACTTCCTTATTCAGCATTTCTTGTTCTTTATTCCTGAACGTCTGGCCTTCCTTTTAAAAAATAAGCGGCCCCGCTTGCGCGGGGCCGCTGCCTAACCAAACTTAAATGCCAAACTAAAACCAACTGCCAATAAAAGCTTTATTTACTGTATCACTATTCTTCAGTTTTCTTTTTCTTCGTGCTACTTTATATCGCTGGCGTACCATGGTGCCCAGTATCATTAAAATGAACACGGGCGTTACCGGCGGTATAGCTGCCAGCGATACCCAGCGTCCGCCATACATTTGCTGCATGGGCCGGCGCAGGCGCTCGGCCATCACGTACATGCCGGGTAATATAAACAAGGTTAAAAAGAATGCGAATATCAACCCGAAAATAATGGTCCATGCCAGCGGCGACCAAAAGCGCGCACTGTCGCCACCAAAGAAAATATTGGGGCGCCCTTCGGCAAACATACCTACAAAATCGATATTGAAACCAATGCCTAAGGGTATTAATCCAAAGATAGTAGCCATAGCTGTGAGCAATACCGGAATGATACGTGTTTTGCCGGCCTGCACCACCGCCTCGCGCATACGCATGCCGCGGGCGCGCAGTTCGTCTATAAATTCTATCACCAATATACCATTCTTAACCACAATACCCGCCAGGCCTACCACGCCCAGGCCAGTAAATGCTACCGATACTTCCATACCTGTAAGTGCAAAACCCAGCAGCACACCAATCACACTAAAAAGAATTTCGGCCAGGATGATAATGGGTTTACTTACAGAGTTGAACTGCAGCACTAAAAAGAACAGAATTAAGGCCAGTGCTATCATCAGTGCTCTACCTAAAAATGCCGCGGTTTCTGCCTGTTGTGCCCCTTCGCCGGTTTGGCTGATGGTTACATTGTCAGGCTTTTGCTTAAAATCGTTAAGGTAGCCGGTTATCTGCTGGTTTACTGCTGTAGGCGTATAGCCCTGCGACTCCAGCACATTGGAACGTATGGAAATGGCACGTTTGTAATCTTTACGCTTAACGCTACCCTGCGTGCTGGTATAATCTACCGTTACCAGCGATGAAATGGGCACCCTTTTTACCATCCCGGTGGCCATATCTCTAAATACCAGTGTCATGTTCAGCAGGTCGCTGAGGTTGCGGCGCTGCAGCTCCTGGTTGCGCAGTTGTATATTGTATTCGTCTTCGCCTTCTTTGATTTTTGAAATTTCGCGGCCAAACAGCGCCGTTCGTATTTGTGAGCCTACCTGTGCGCTGCTCACTCCTTCTATCATGGCGCGCTGCCGGTCTACCGAAAGTGTAATTTCAGGGTTGGTAAGGTCTATATCCATCTTCAGTTCTTCCACACCCGGAATGTTGATAGAGTCTAGATAATTTTTAAGTGCCGCAGCTGTTTTTACCAATGCATCAATATCCTCACTGGCCACTTCAATATTAATGGGCGGATCGGTAGGTGGGCCGCTGCTTTCCTGTGCTACCGATACTTCTGCACCGGGAATGCCGCGCACCGCATTACGTATAGAATCGAGGTAAGGAGCAGAAGACTGGCCATGGCGTTTTTCAAACTCTACAAATGACACCTGCACACGGCCCAGTTCGGAGCGCGTGCTTCTATCGCCGCTGGCGGGGTCGGCCGCTCCAATGGCCACGTTCGATATCACGCTTTCCACAATGGGGTTCTTTTTGCCGCCTTTCATATCCAGCACTTTATAAATACGGTTCTCCAGCACGCGCGTTACCGAGTCGGTATAGTCCACATCGGTACCTACCGGCATTTTTATGTACGTATAAATAAAGTTGGGATCGGCTTTGGGAAAGAAAACCACGCGCACCCATTGCGATTGTACAGCCGTAATAAAAATGATAAATGAAACGATGAAAAGGGCAAATGTACTGAGCAATAAATACACCGGTCGCCAGCCCACCAATGACCATCGAATAAGCTTTTCGTACCGGCGCATAAGGCCCGGCAACAAGCGGTTCTGAAACGCCAAAATCGCATCATTAATAAAGTACCGGTTTAGCACTATCAGTAGCATGATGGTCAGCAGCAGGTTGCCCCAGAATGGTGCACCTACAATATTGAGCAAAATGCCAAGACCCACCCCTAACCAAAAATTGCGCTTACGGAAGATGGCCGATTTGGGTTCATTTACATCGCTTTCGTGGTTCATAAAATCAACCGCAAAAACAGGGTTCATGATAAAGGCAACCACCAGCGATGCCGCCAGTGTAAATATAAGCATGGTGGGCAGGTAGATCATAAACTTACCGATAATGCCCGGCCAGAAAAGAAGCGGAAAGAAAGGCGCCAAAGTGGTAAGCGTACCCACCAGCACCGGCACAAATATTTCACCGGCCGCCATCATGGCTGATTTTTCGGCGCTTACGCGGCCACGCCCTTCCACAAATATTCGGTGCGTGTTTTCTATCACCACAATGGCGTCGTCCACAATAATACCTAAGCCAAAAAGCAGCGCAAACAGTACAATGAAGTTGAGCGTTACATCCGAACCGGCAATGAGTTCTGCAGCCGGCATAAACATAAAGGCCACGAAAATGCTCAGGGGTACACTTAAGGCTACAAAGAACGCGTTGACCACACCCATAAAAAACATCAGTATCAGCAGCACCAGTATAAAACCAATTACAATGGTATTTACCAGCTCGTTAAAAGAGTTGCGGGCATTGATGCTTTGGTCGCCGGTGATGACCACGGCCAGGTCGGGCGGAAAAGTAGTTCCTTTCAGTTCTTCTACAATGGCATCCACACCGGCTGCCGTTTCTATCAGGTTTTCACCGGCGCGCTTTACCACGTTCAAGGTTATTACATTTTTACCATTAAGGCGTGCATAGCTTTCGCGCTCGCGGATGGTATCGCGCACCTGCGCAATATCTTTTAAATAAATAGGCGCCCCCGATGTGTTGCGAACAATGATTTGCTCAATGTCATAAGCTGTTTTAAACTGGCCTTTCAGCTGCAGGTTGCGGCGCATGTTACCCACCTCTAATTGTCCGCCCGATATATCCATGTTCTCACGGGATACGGCATTGGCAATATCGTCGAAGGTAATACCGGCGCTTTGCATGCGCAGGTTGTCTACATTAATCTGAAACTCCCTTTCAGGCGCGCCTACCAGGTCTACACGGTTTACCTGCGGCAACTCTTCCAGCCGGTCCTGCATTTGCTCGGCATAGGTTTTCAGCCGCATGGGGTCGTAATCGCCACTCAGGTTTACATACATTATTGGCTGCTCCGAAAGGCTCACTTCCATTACAATGGGCTCCTGCGTCAGGTCGGTGGGCAGGTCGGTTTTGGATTTGTCCACCGCGTCCTTTACTTTCTGCAACGCTTCATCGGTATTTACATCCGTATCAAATTCAACTATGATGGTAGAAAAATCCTGCTGCGAGGTGCTGGTTACTTTATTGATTTTTACACCCGTGATACTTTTAATTTCCCTTTCAATAGGCTGTGTTACCAGATTTTCAATATCGCGTGGCGAATTACCAATGTAAATGGTTTGAATGTAAATGTTGGGAATAACAATATCGGGAAACTGCTCTTTGGGCAGCGTGAGAAACTGGTACACACCTGCAACACTCACAAACAGCATCAGCAGGTAAATAGACGTGCGGTTTTTAATGCTCCAGGTGGTAGGTCCAAATTGCTTGAACTTGCCTGTAAAATTTTCTAATAAGCTCATTGTTCGTCTTTTGTTTTGAGTTGACAGTTGGGAAATGACAGTTGACAGCCTTTAATCCAATTGCTTTTTTTCCTGTCATCTGTCATTTCCCAACTGTCATCTTATTTTGTTGTCAGCAACTGTCCTTCGTACAGGTTTTGAAAACCTTCTACAATCAACTGGTCGGTGGGCTGCAACCCGCTTTTCACTTCCAGTTCGCCGTTGTACAGTTCGCCCACCACAATTGCTTTTTTACGCGCCACTATTTTTCCATTCTCGTTGGCAGCCACCATTACAAATTTGCCCTGCTCGTCATTTTGCAACGTATTTACCGGAATGGTAATGGCGCTTTCTTTTGCATAATCCTGTATGCGTACATTGGCCACCTGGTTGGGCTTATAATCGGGGTCGGCGGGTATGGGCGCTTCTATATAAAAGGTTCTGCGCGAGGGGTCAATTACCTTTCCTGCCACAGCCACCCTTGCTTCAAACGTCTTGTTGATGTTGGGCAGCTGCACTTCTACTTTACTGCCTTCGCCTACGCGGCCCAGGTAATTTTCGGGCACTTCTGCTACTACTTTTAAATTGTTGGTATT
>CBDTUH010000125.1:0-9366 GCA_965363375.1 uncultured bacterium | reverse complement strand
TACATACAAATTAAAAATATCGCCGGTGAGAAAGGCGCCGTTCAGGCCCATAACCAGGAAATGAAAACTTGTAAAATAGCCAAATCGGAGCCGTGCTTTTTTAATAGTGACCGATGAAAATACGGCTACCGCCGTAGAAGAAAGCGAAGCCAGCAAAACCATGGTGGTGCTAAATGTGTCTGCCACAAAACTGATCCCGAATGGCGCTACCCAGTTGCCGGCCTGCATGGTAATAATGCCTTCGTTATAAACCTGGCTGAACAATTGCACCGCAACAATAATGGAAACAATGCTACCTGCAATGCTGATCCATTTTTGCAGAAAGATTTTTTTCCAGAAAAACAATAAAATAATAGCCAGTAAAAGCTGAAGCAACACCGGCAATACAATCAGGTTAATAGTCATCATCTTCTTCTGTTGAATGAATTTGGTCCAGGTCGTCGGTATCTACTACTATATAAGCACGCTTGATTAAAACAATGGCAAATGATTGCAGGCCAAAGCTGATAACAATGGCGGTAAGTATCAGGGCCTGCGGCACCGGGTCTGCATATATTTCGCCCAGCAGGTAATCTGTTTCTGGGATAATGGGCGGCTTGCCCCTTACCAGTCCGCCTAATAGAAAAATCAACAGGTTCACGCCGTTGCCCAGCAGCACGAGGCCAATCACTAGTTTTACAAGGCTGCGCCGCAGCATCAGGTAAAGGCCTGCGGCATATAAAAGTCCTACTATAATAGCCAGTACAATTTCCATTCTTATACAGATTCTGAAATAGTAAAAATGATGGTTAATGCTACACCTAATACCACAATATAAACGCCCAAGTCAAACAAAAGGGCAGAACCTGCAAGCCCTATTACCGGCAGCGGGTTGCTCAGCCAAAGCCCTGTCATAATGGGCAGCCCTTGAAAAAGCGGCAACACAACACTGAAAAGGGCAAGGGCCAAACCTACGGGCATCAGCCGCATTGGTTTTACCCGCAACAGCTTTCGGGTATTGCGTAGACCAAAGGCAAAGGCATGAAGCACAAAAGCAATGGAGGCAATGATGCCGCCTACAAAGCCACCGCCCGGCAAATAATGGCCCCTCAGTAAAATGAAAATAGAAAACAGGAGCAGCAGTGGCAGCAAAAAACTGGTAGCTGTTTTAAAGATCAATTGTTTCATAATTCCTGGTCGTATTTATTTAGCTGGAGTTTCAACAGGGCATATACGCCCAGCGCTGAAATGGTTAATACGGTAATTTCTACCATCGTATCTATGCCGCGAAAATCTACCAGAATCACGTTCACCACATTTTTTCCTTTAGCCATATTATAGGCATTCTCTGCAAAAAAACGGGTGGTCTGTTTACTGGTGGGTTCATTCAGCACCTCCAGCGCCAGTATGGTCATGAGCGAACCAAAAAACAAGGCTATCATGGCATCGCGCAGCCTGACGGGCCAGCTGGCATAATGAATGTACTTCGGAAGCCGGTACAGCACCAATATAAAAAGGATAACGGTTAAGGTATCAATGGCAAACTGTGTCATAGCCAGGTCGGGCGCGCTGTAAAAAAGAAAAATGAGACAGATGCAATAACCGATAACGCCCATACCGGCAATGGCCGATAGCCGCGAAGGGGTGTAAACAACATATAACAGCGCAATGATCAGAATGACCATGATGACCAGTTCGGCAGATGTAATGGGCGATATCTTTGAAAAGTCAACATAAAACCGCACCTCTGTAAACGATTTGTAGGCCAGCAGTGTGGTAAGAAAAGATATAATGATGAGAACATAAATTCTCAGGTAACCGTTTTGCAGCAGGCCCGTCCAGATAGCCGCAAATTTCCTGAAATAGCGGCTGAACTGAATGGCTACATGCTTGGGCGAAGAAAAGTAAAGCTTGCCCATAAAAGTATGGTGTCGAATGCCGGGTTTAAAGAAAAAGTACAGCAATAGGCCGCCGAAAATGGTAACAGCACTCAGGCCCAGCACCAGGTTAAAGCCATGCCACAACTGCAGGTGAAACGCGGGTGCCGTGGGATCAATGGAAAGTAATGCGGGCGAAATAATGCTGCCCTCAATAACCAATGGAAAAATGCCCAAAACAAAACCAGCAGCGCCTAAAATAAGAGGAGGCACCCACATACGCCAACCGGGCAAGTGAACACGGGCGTAAGCCTCCGGCAACGGGCCTGCAAATGGTTTAACCCCAACCAGTATACCGGCATACAGCAGCAGCATGTTGGTAAAAATGGAAACGGCTGTTAACGCAGCCGCACTTACTTCCGAGCCTAAGGTAGATGCGTAGATGAGGTCTTTGCCTAAAAAACCAAACGAAGGAGGAATGCCTGAGTTGGAAAGCATGGCCAGCAAGCCCGCAATGGCCACAGGCAGCATTACTTTTCTTAGCCCCGATAATTTTGCTACATCCCTCGTTCCGGTTTCATGATCGATAATGCCGGCCACCAAAAAAAGCGTGGCTTTGTACAAGGCATGGATCATGATAAAAACCATGGCGGCCAGCAAAGCTTCCGATGTGCCCAGCCCCAGCAAAAACACCAGCATGCCCAGTGCCGATATGGTTGAAAAAGCCAGTATCTCTTTCAGGTCTTTTTTAAAAATGGCATGAAAAGCGGCGTACAGCATGGTAAAGCCGCCCACAATCATCAGCGTATTGTTCCATACCGGCACATTGCCCAAAACAGGTGTAAAGCGCGCCAGCAGGTAAATGCCGGCCTTTACCATCGTAGCCGAGTGCAGGTAAGTGGATACGGGCGTTGGCGCCTTCATAGCGCCGGGCAGCCAAAAGTGCAGCGGGTACTGTGCCGATTTTGAAAAAGCACCAATGAATAAAAAAATAAGGATCAATAAATACAGTCCATGACTTTTTACAACTTCAGCAGAAGATATCATTTGCTGTATGGAGTAAGTGCCGGTAATATTGCCGATCAGTGCAAAAGCCGCCATTAAAAAGAACCCGCCCAGCCCCGTTACGGCCAGCGAAATAAGTGCTGACTTTCGTGACTCTTTGCTTTCGGTTTGATAACCGATCAGGAAAAATGAACTAATGCTGGTGAGTTCCCAAAATATAAAAAGCGTAAAGATGTTGTCGGATAAAACCATGCCCAGCATGGCGCCCATAAACAGGCACAGGTAACCATAAAAGCGATGGAGGTAACTGTCGCCTTTCATGTAGGCGGATGAATATAAAAACACCAGCGTGCCAATGCCAGTTATCATCAGTGCAAAAAGCAGCGACAGGCCATCCACCAGAAAATTGAAGTTGATGCCCATTGTCGGTATCCAGTTGTAAGAGATCAGCTGTTTTTGATGGCTGGAGACCAACGGAATAAAGGTGAGAAAATAAACAAAAAGGGAAAGAGGCAGCAACGTCAACACAAACGACCATTTACCACGGATCAACTTTCCAATCAATGGTATAAAAGAAGCAGCAACAAAACCAGAAAGTACAGCTGTTATCATGCACGATTTTTTTATGCAGTCAGAAAAAAGATCCTGCAACGAATGCTTATCAATTTATTTAGCAACAGATTGGTGTAATTTTTCCAGGCAGGTACGGGATACACACAATATAAATCCATCAGAGAGGATAGACAAATTAAATTTGTAGAAACACCAATATATCAAAGCGTTGAAAGCCTTGAATATCAAAGCCTGTAATGTATTGAAGGTACGCCAGTCAAGTACAATAAGAATTGAACATTAAAAGGAAAAAGAGACGTTTTTTATTACCTGTATTTTTAAATTAATTGGCTTAGCAAAAAATGTAAAACGTCTCTTTTTCCTTTTAAAAGTTGCATTGTAAATTAATGAGACAGCTAGCACTGCCATGCTGAAATTTTGCAGCATCTCCTTTTGCAAAAAAAAATGGGTAGTGGAAAAGAAATTTAAACTTGAGTGTAAAACGTCTGTTTTCACTTTTAGGCTTCTGCCTGTTTTACATTTTAATTTTTTCAATTCATCACAAAACGTCTCTTTTCCCTTTTAACCTTTAAGGCTTATAATGCGCTACGTAATAGTCATGCATCAGCGCAAACACTTCTTCCTTTAGCACCGCAATGCTTTTACCTTCCGGCGACACGGGCGGCAGAAAATGCATCTCCACCGTGCGTGGCCAAAAGAAAAAAGTTTTTTGGCGGGGCAGCACTTCGGTGGTGTAAAAAATTAACGATGGTATGATAGGTGTATTGCTATCTACCGCCAGGCGGAAAGCACCGTCGTGAAAGCGTTGCAGCGGATCTGCCGTTTTGTTGCGCGTGCCTTCGGGGTAAATGCACATGTGCAGGCCCCACTGCAGTACCTGCTTCATCATCATATAACTTTTTTTGCGGCTTTGCTCGTTCTTTCTATCTACCAGCACGCTGCCTCTTTTATACACAATGCCAAAAAGCGGTATGCGCGACATTTCAATTTTTGCAATGGTCTTGTTGGGCCCCGGTATGCCGGTACTGCTCAGCGGCACATCCATAAACGAATTATGATTGCACACCACCACGTAAGGTTCGCCGGTTTTAAATAGGCTTCTGCCCACAAACACGCGGCTTACACCCGATAGAAAAAAGAATATATCCATCCAGATGCTGAAAACGGTATGCATAAAAACCGAGCGCCTCGGCTCTTTATAAATGCCCGAAAAAGCAATGGGAAGGAGCACCAGCAACATGGTACCTGCAAAAACTAAAAATGCCCAGAATGCGAAAATGCGGCCCAGAATATTACGAATCACTTTCAATCTAATTTTATAATGCCCAGTCAATCGGGTCGAGCCCGTGTTTCATTAAATATTGGTTGGCTTTGGAAAAATGGTGGTTGCCAAAAAAACCGTTCTTAGCGGATAATGGCGAAGGGTGTGCCGATTTTAAAATCAGGTGCTTACTGCCATCTATAAGGGCTGCTTTTTCCTGTGCAAAACGTCCCCACAGCATAAACACTACGTGCTTTCTCCCTTCCGAAATTTTGCTGATGGCTGCATCGGTTAAATGGTGCCAGCCAATTTTGGCATGGCTCATAGGCTCACCGGCGCGCACCGTCAGCGATGCGTTGAGCAGCAGCACACCTTGCTGCGCCCACTTCTCCAAGTGGCCATGGTTAGGTATAGGAATGCCCACATCATCGTGCAGTTCTTTAAAAATATTAACCAGCGATGGGGGCGGAGGTATGCCTTTTTGCACCGAAAAAGAAAGCCCGTGCGCCTGCCGTGGCCCATGGTAGGGGTCTTGTCCCAGTATCACCACTTTTACCTGCTCAAAAGGCGTGGCATCAAAGGCATGAAATATGTTGGGGCCGGCGGGGTATATGGTTTTACCCTGCTCTTTTTCAGTTTTTATATGCTCGGTTACCTGCTTGAAGTAAGGCTTTTTAAATTCGGCTGCCAGCACTTCCTTCCACGATACTTCCATCCTGACATTCATCTTACTGCAATTTTTATGAAGGTATCAATAAAAATTAGATGCAGGTAAAGGTAAATGCTGCAGGCTTTCCATTTGCAAAAACGTCTCTATTCCCTTTTCAGCTTTTTTAATCGGCGACAAAAAGAGAAGTAATGTCAATTTTGCTGAGGTAAGGCTTGAGCTGCGCTGTGCTGGAAAAACTTTTGATCTTGCTGATCTTGTTATACTCAATGTCGTAATACACTTCTACATAAAACGCATCGAGCTGGTATAGCAAAATGCGGTGTCCTGCATCGGAGCGCTTGTCAATAAGCACACTGTGGTGTATCAGTGCATCTACTTTGTTTACGGCATCCAGCCGGTTAAATTTGTAAATGGTCATCTGCTTTGTTTTGGTGTGGATAGCAATGAAACAGGAGGTAATACAAAACGTTTTTAAAAGGAAAAAGAGACGTTTTGCAGCACTTCTTGTTTTTATAAAAAGGGCAGGAGGGCTCGCTTGCGTGCAGCAGAAACCGGGAGGTAGAACAAGGGATATAGATGGTTGGCAATGGGATGGTTGGTAGCCATGCAGTTAATTTAAATCGTCTGTTTTTTCTTTTTGATTTTAATCGGGTTTAAGAACAAACTACAGATTGCAAAAGGTAGCGGAAAAAAAGACTTTGCAGTGCTAGCTTACTGTAAATTAGGAAAGCCCTGATAAAAACCAAAAATTTTTTTTAAAGATGAACAGAATACACTTTTTGTGCAACAAAAACGTCTGTTTTCCCTTTTAAATGGTCACAGTATTACTGCCGGTCGTTATTTGTATTGTTCACCTGCTCGCGGCTGTCGTCTTCGGGTTTTAGATGTTTTTCTTCTTTTGATGTCACCTCTTCCGGATTGTGGGTGTCTACGGCGGCCATGCCCGGCGCCGGTGCTTTTTCATTTTGCCCGGCAGGATCGAATTGTTTTTCTTTCATCATCATTGGTTTTAGTAAAGATGCAGAAAAACCTGTGCCAACAGGTTGCGGTTGTGTTACGATATTATGAATTCAGCCCGTCTTTACAGGTGGCATCTGCAGGCGCTTCACGTTTTCCTTAGGGCCCCACAATGCCAGCGACTGAAACACAATATAAACCAGCCCGCTGCTGATCATTAAAAAGAAAAGCAACATAAAATAATCGTTGAGGTACACACTCAGTGCAATACCGCCGGTAAAATAAAGCAGTATGCCTACCTCCACCCAGTTGATCCAGCTGAATTTTTTGCTGAGGTAACTGCCTTGTTTGCGATTGTTGAATTTAGGTGTGCGTACAAAAGCCGATTTGGAACCATACAATCCCTGCAAAACGGCTATGGCGTTTTGCACCGAAAGGCCCATGTATACGGCCAGAAAAAGCGGGTAGTGTTTGAAAAATTGAACCTTGCCCCGGTGCGCTGCACTTTGGGTGCCATTGTAATAAAAAAGGGTAAGCGCCACCAGGTTGACCGATGTAAAAAGTGAAAATTGCGTAAGCGTGATAAATTCAGGATAAAGGCTTCGGTACACCAGCAGCGGAACGGTAAGCAGCGCATTAATAAAAAGGCATACAAAAACAAATGAGCTGAGCAGGTGAAAGATGCCGTGCATTTTTTTAGCCAGCGGTAGCTGCGCTTGCCACAAGCGTCCCATTGTTTTGCGCGATATCTGTGCCATACCTTTGGTCCAGCGGAACTGTTGAATTTTAAAAGCTTCCAGCACGGCCGGAAGTTCGGCCGGCACTTCTATATGCTGATTATACACCATCTTCCAGCCTTTGAGTTGCGCGCGGTAAGAAAGGTCAAGGTCCTCGCTGAGCACATCACCATCCCAGCCGCCGGCATCTAAAATGCATTGCTTGCGCCAAATGCCCGCAGTGCCGCAAAAGTTGATAAAGTATCCCGCCCGAGCGCGGCCCGACTGCTCCACGGAAAAGTGCGTATCCAGTAAAATGGTTTGAATTCGGGTAAGTGCGTTTTCATCTTTATTGAGGTGGCTCCAGCGGGCCTGCACCAAACCTGTTTTTCCATCAGCAAAAGAGGGCAGGAGTTGTTTTATAAATTGTGGGTGTGGCGTAAAATCAGCATCAAAAATGGCAATAAGCTCACCCTTGCAAAAGGGCAACCCATATTGAAGCGCACCGGCTTTAAAACCTTTCCTGTC
Source organism: uncultured bacterium (assembly GCA_965363375.1). Taxonomy (GTDB): domain Bacteria; phylum Bacteroidota; class Bacteroidia; order Chitinophagales; family Chitinophagaceae; genus Flavisolibacter. Next base: position 1,800 of record CBDTUH010000125.1, on the reverse strand, counting down.
CGGCCGGCGCAGCACCTGAATGTTCACTTGTTGCTTTTGCAGTACAGCTACTTTTTTATCTATCAAAATACTGGTTTCATCGGTTGAGTCGTCCAGCACCTGCACCTGCAATTTTTCTTTAGGGTAATCGAGCTGTGCCAACGCCTGCAGCAGGCGTTCTATCACGTATTTTTCGTTGTATACCGGCACCTGCACGGTTACATAAGGCAGTTCTTTAGGTAGTGCAGCCATAGGAGCGTGCGCCTTTTTCTTTTTATAATGCCAGAGCAGGTGCAGCTGCACCATTGCATTTACAAACAACCAAAGCGCCGTTGCCACATACAGGCCAAATAAAATATAGCCCCCTAATTTCAACCAGTCTGCTACTAATACATTTTCCACGCCTTTAGTCTACACAAAAGAGGTGCCTGAAAAGCAGCCGCTGCTATTTTTCTGTTTGATTGCCACAGATTAAAACGTCTGGACTTCCTTTTGGCTGTAGCATTATTAGTAATAGCTGTGGTAATATTAATAAAACGTCTTCTTTTCCTTTTAAAGGGTTACATCAATCAAAAAATCAATTATAAATTAAGTGGCAGCAACTCATTTGCAGCTATCGTTTTTAAAATATAATTTTAGTATAGCGCTTCATTTACCCACCCGCACCCCTCCGTGCTACTATTTTTCCGCACCACATTTAGTCATTGTCTTTAAAAAAACCAACTGCTATGTCTAGAAGATTGTTTCAAGCTTTCAACCGGCTGCTTTTGTTGTTGCTGCTTTTTTGCGGCACAGGCTGCTACCAGTACCGTGTCCTCAACACCACCAACGATCCTGCCACCGAGTATCAAAAAAAAGTTTTGTGGTCCTCGTTCTGGGGACTTGTAAACAAACCTAAAAACTTTGTGGTGCCCAACTGCGCCGTTACCAGTGCGCTGGATGAAGTACAGTTTCAAACCAACTTTGGCTACTCCTTAATAACAGTGGCATCGCTAGGTATTCTGGCACCGGTGCAGGTGCGCTGGAAGTGCCACAAACCCTGCCAGCGAACCGACGATCTGTAACTTAAAATAAAAGAACTGTTATGCCTACCGCACCGCAAATAAAAGCTACCAACCTAAAGGTTTGGACCAACCGCCACGAAAGCTTCCGCCAGCCAATTGAAAACCTGTATGATATTACCAATGGCAACAGTGGTCACCTGCTTACCGATTATAACGCTACTACAAAAGCCATCGGCCAATTTATAGATGCGGCGGCCATCAACCGAAAGCAGGTGCGCGCTCTGGGTGGCGGCTGGTCGTTTACACAAGTGGCTGCCTGCACGCATTGGATGCTCGATACCAAACACCTCAATTTTGTTTTTACCATTAATGAAAGTAGTATTTCACCCGAGTACAGAGGAGATAAACAGCAACTGCTGATAGCACAATGCGGCAACTCGGTGCAGGAACTGAATAACTTTTTAAAAAACATGGCCCGCTCTTTAAAAACCAGCGGTGCCAGCAACGGGCAAACTATTGTGGGCGCTTTTAGTACCGGCACGCATGGCGCTGCTATCGACATAGGCTCTACGCAGGATTACATCGTAGGCCTGCACATTATTTTGGGCGCCAGCAATCACATTTGGCTCGAGCGTGCCTCTTACCCGGTGGCAGGTGATGCGCTGTTGCAAAAGCTGCAGGCAAGGCTTGTGCGCAACGATGCGCTTTTTAATGCGGCTCTTATCAGCTTTGGCTCTTTTGGTTTTATACATGGCGTGATGCTGGAAACCGAGCCACTATACCTGCTGGAATGCTACCGGCAACAATTGCCTTACGA
>CBDTUH010000124.1:0-9475 GCA_965363375.1 uncultured bacterium | reverse complement strand
GCCGTCATCAACAACCCGTCCGAGGCGCTCAGCGCGCAGATCGAGGATGGCGCGAACACGCTCGAGAGCGTGATTCTCCTGCCCGAGAACTCCGGCAGCCTGCGCTTCGTGCGCATGGTCGAGCTGATCTCCGGCGAGGGCGCCGAGCAAGTGGTGCTGGAGCAAAAGCTGCTGGCGCAGCTAAAAGAATACGGCGGGCCGGTGCTGTTTGTGCGCGGCCTGCCCGGTACCGTGGGCCTGCCAAGTGTGCCTTACAACGTAAACATAATGAACCACCTGAGCGCCAATGCGGCGCAGCAGGCCCTGGAAGGTGCCGAGCTGGTAGTGGCCCGCACGGGCTACAGCACAGTAATGGAGCTGATGGCGCTGCAGAAAAAAAGCATATTGGTGCCCACACCCGGCCAAACCGAACAGCAATACTTAGCTAAACACCTGATGCAATACAGCCATGCCCTGTGCCTGCCTCAAAAAGGCTTCCACCTGTCGGGCGCTGTGCAGCTGGCGCAAAGTTTTAACTACCAATTTCCAAAAGCGGAAGAAGGAAAAAACCTGTTGGCGGAGGCGGTAGATGCCATGCTTCAAAAATTAAATAGCCAGGCAAGCGGTACTGTGGTGAAAGCCTTTTAGTGTTCATAGATGATTGTTCCTGTTTCATACTAAGCAATTGTTGCTTTAACCCAAAACGTCTGTTTTCTCTTTTGTGAATGGTGAATTATTAATTGTGAATCATTTGAAAAAGCAGTCACTTGTAAAACGTCTGGCCCCCCTTTTAACGCCTGAACAAGTGAGCTGGTAAACTTCTTTCAAAACGTCTTAAATTCCTTTTAAAGCTTTCCTTTTGCATTTTTAATTTTTCATTCTTTCACTTGCCCTTTATTTCGTACTCCTTCCGCTGCTACCTTTGCCGCCATTGTGACCAACCAATCGAAAGCGCACCTGGCCGTTATAGGCACCAACATTTTTTTTGCGGCCAACTACAGCCTGGTAAAATATATTTCGCCGGCGCTGGTAAAGCCTTTTGCGCTCAACATTTTGCGCGTTGGCATCAGCCTGGCGCTGTTCTGGATTTTCTGGGCTTTCAGCCGACAAAAAACGGGAATAAAAAAAGAACACTGGGGCCGCTTTGCGCTGTGCGGGCTTACGGGCGTAGCCATTAACCAGATGTTTTTTATCAAAGGGCTCACGCTTACCTCCACTATACATGCGGCGCTGCTGATACTGGTAACACCGCTGCTCATTTCGGTATTTGCCCTGTGGCTATTAAATGAAACGCTCACGCTTTTTAAAGTGCTGGGGTTGATGCTGGGCATTGGTGGCTCGGTGCTGCTGGTGATGCAAAAAGAAGCTACAGCTGCCGCGCCCAACTATCTGCTGGGCGATGTGCTCATCATCATCAACGCGGTTTCTTATACCATTTATTTTGTACTGGTAAAACCGCTGATGGCGCAGTACACACCGCTGCAGGTGATCCGCATGGTTTTTACCCTGGGCTTTTTTATGATACTGCCTTTTGGCTGGGGCGAGCTGGCAGCGGTAGACTGGCAGCAGTTCCGGCTTTCGCACGCGGCGGCGCTGGGCGCCGTGGTGCTTACGGGCACTTTCCTGGCTTATGTGTTCAATGCGTTTGGCATACAGCACCTGGGTGCCGGCGTTACGGGTTCTTACATTTATACGCAGCCTGTTTTTGCTGTTATTATTGCCACACTATTCCTGAACGAAGCCCTGACACTGCAAAAGCTGCTGGCGGGCATCTGCATTTTCAGCGGTGTGTATCTGGTGTCTTTTTCAAAAAGAAAAGGAGCTGCTTAGTCAAACTGGCCGAGCGGGTTTTTAGGATAATCGAAAAACAAAAAGCTTTTTTCCGCATCGGCAAACTGGCTCCATTTGTTGACGGATGCCTGCACGGCAAACAAGGCGCAGGTGGGCATATTATCGATGCGCACAGTACTAAGCGTGTTGGCATATTCGGTGAGGCCGGGGTTGTGCGCAAACAGGGCTACCGCTTCATACTTATCTTCCAGGGAGCTTACTACTTCTTTTAGTGTAGCCACATCGGCACCATACAGCCGGTCGATAAAAATCACGTCGCCTTTTTCTTTTTTCAAGCCTTCGGCAAAAACCTTGGCGGTTTTTTTGGCGCGGCGTGCCGGGCTCGATACCAGCGCATCAACTTTCAGTCCTTTTTCTTTCAGGCGTGCGGCCATATCGGGTGCGTCCCGTTTGCCGCGGTCGTTTAAAGGCCGGTCAAAGTCCTGAATGTCGAAGGAGTCCCAGCTGCTTTTGGCGTGGCGCACCAGTATTAACGTTTTCATGCTATGAATTTCGGTGATTACTTGATACGTTGGATTTTTAAAAGGAAAAAGAGACGTTTTGGAGTAATTAATAATTAATAATTAAGAATGGCTGCTATTGGAAGATGCACTTCGGTTTCTGCTGGTTAAAGGAAAAAGAGACGGCCTAATTTTATCGGACTCATTGACAATTCACCATTGACCATTCACAAAGGAAAAAGAGACGTTTTGCAGGCATGTTACAACACCAGTTCGGCATGCAGTTTATCAACGGCGGCGGGCAGGTCTTTGCAAAAACCGGGATGCACTTTGGAGCTTTGCACCACGGTGCTGCGCGTGGCCGTCAGCCACCTAAAGCGCGAAGGCGCATCCAACCTGCCAATAGGGCCGCTGCCTGCTGCACCTTCGCTGATGCGCGCGTAGGCCTGCAGGTTTTTTTCCACTTCCTCTACATCCAGCGCGGGCGCAAATGCCTTCAGGCGTTCTTTATCCAGCGTAATTTTTGTTTGCAGAAAACGCTGTTTTTTGCAGAACACCATTACGCCCACGTTCATAAATTCTTCACGCTCCACACGCGGCACCACCCGTATAACGGCGTACTCAAATAAGTGATTGTCTTGCATGCTGCGCTCCTTTTACAAACTGTTCGGATGCTTGAATCCGCGTGGTTAAAAATTGAAAATATACATCCCTGTTTTCGGCAGCGGTGCCAGGCATGTCGCCGGTGCTCAGCCAGTCCTCGGGTATCAGTTCTACAACCTGCTGTATTTTTTCGGGTGAAAGAATTTTTTTAAAAGCTTCATCTACACTTTCCAGCTCGGTGGCCCAGGGCAGCAGCACATGATCTTTTATGTTGGCAAAAGGCCGTGTGGCCTGCTCGGCCCAGTTGGTCCAGCTGTGGTGAAAGTAAAGCGCTGCGCCGTGGTCTATCAGCCACAGTTCTTTATTCCACATCAGCATATTGGTGTTGCGGGCGGTGCGGTCTACATTGGTAATGAGGCAATCGAGCCATACAATCTGCGAAGCCAGCAGCGCACCGGGCTGCGTCACAGTAGGATCGTAAGTAATAGCGCCTGAAAGATAATGCAGTGCCAGGTTGAGGCCTTCGCTGGCCTGTAATAAATCCTGTATTTCCTCGTCGGGTTCGGTGCGGCCAAAGGCTGGGTCTACCTGTGCAAACACCAGCTCGGGCACGCGCAGGCGAAGCATGCGCGCCAGTTCTCCGCCAATGAGTTCCGCTACTAATGCTTTGATGCCCTGCCCCGCACCGCGAAATTTGAGCGCATATAAAAAGCCGTCATCGGCCTCCACAATAGCGGGCAGCGATCCGCCTTCGCGCAGGGGCGTTACATAGCGGGTGACCTCCACGGTTCGCACATCGGGGCTGTTCCTTTGCATATTGTGCCTTTGGGTTGATTAAAAATCAAATATAAAGAAATGGAGTTGGAGGGAGAAGTTGACAGAGGACCGATGACAGTTGACAGCAAATGCAAAACGTCTCCATTTCCTTTTGTGAATTGTGAATGGTGAATAGATTGCAGAACGTACAAGAGTGCGACGCAACAAATGTTCAATAGTAATCCCAAAGCTGGTTAAATAAAAAACGTCTCGCCTTCCTTTTAAAAAAATGGCTTGAAAGCGTAATTCAATAGCTACACCTTCAAGCCAATATAAAACGTCTTCTTTCCCTTTTAAAGTTTAAGAGCTGTAATGCTGACGACCGATGACTGATGTCTGACGACTTCAATAAACGTCTCCATTTCCTTTTAATAATCAATCACCACCGGGTTGTTGGTAGCAATAAAATCGCCCATTACAGCAGCAACTGTAAAGGCAATAACAGCCGCAATCAAGCCCCACATAAAAATGGTGTAGGCAATGCGCAGCAGGCGGTATTTGCGCGCCAGCACCACACCCAGGTAGTAAATGTCTTTGATCATGCTGTTGTACAGGTACTCGCGGTCTTTCAGCATTTCGTTCATGCCCCACTCGTACTCCTCCAGCTTCATTTTATGAAAGTTGCCAAAAAACAGGAGGTTGGCGCGTTTTTTACGAATATCATCCTCGCTAAAGCGGCCGCTGTTGATGCTGGGTCGCGTGGCCAGTATGGCAAAGATCATGGCGGCCAGGCACACCACAATCAATATAACTGTGGGCACAATGTATTGCGGGTAAAAGGGCAGGCGTACCAGCAGCACCGTTAGCACTACCGAAATAATAATGGCGTTTACCGATATCATGATATTGGCCTTGCCATCGGCCAGGGCGCTCAGCTCAAAATGGTTGTTGCTGGTGGTGCGAAACATGGTTTGTATGCCGCGCTCGGTGTTTTTCTGCTTTTCCTTTTCGTTCAGCGTATCAAACGTGTCGGGCTCCGATACGTAAGGAAAAATGTTTTCTTCGGTTGCGGTTTCGGCCTGCTCTTCTGTTGTTTGTTTGCCCTTGGTGAGCATCAGCAGGTTGCGGTGCTTTTTGGGCTCCAGCCGCTGCTGTCCGTATTCGGTAAAGTATTTATGGGTTTCTAAAAAAGTAATGTTGTTTTTGCGCCAGTCTTTTTTAGAAATTTTGGTTTTCAGTAAAAACATTTGCTCCTGCCGCAGCAGCTGGTTGCGCGCCTTGTAATCGTCGGCAGCCAGGTGGTACAAGTCGGCATCGCACAGTATTTTTTCTATCAGTGTTAGTGGCGACTGTGGCATTTTGGTGGCGCGTATGCAGGCGCCTATTTTTTCAATGGTTTCCTCATCGGTGCCCTGCTGCCTTAAGAAAGAGGCCGCGGTGGCTATGCTGCGCTCCTCGTGGCCGGCGGCTTCGCCGCTGGCATAGCCCGTGTCATGAAACCAGGCAGCCGTTAATAAATTAAAGCGGTCTTCGTCGGAAAGCTCAAAATAATCGGCCATGTAGCTGCAGGCCTCCACTACATCTTCGGTATGTTCCAGGTTGTGAAAAACAAATTCGGGCTTTACCTGCCGGGTAAAAATTTCAGTTACATAGTTACGGGCGGTAGCTAATAGCTGTTCTTGCGTTTCGCTCATTGCTTGGTGCGTTGTTTGATTATAAAGTTATCAAATGATGAACAAGTTATTTCAAACACAGTGCCTGCCCTTGCTGAGGGGCGTTGGCATAGGTGCGCTTTTACTGCTGAGCGCCTGTAACAGTGAGGATTTGCATGGCCCGGATGGTTATGATATGAATAAACCTGTTGAGCGGGAACTGGGCAAAGTTCTCACCGAAATTTCGGGGCTAAACTACAATACCGACAGCAATACGCTGCTGGCCATTTCGGACAACGAGCGCAATATTTTTGAAATTAAACTTGCCAATGAAAAGCTGCGCGATTATAACGTAAAGTTTTATGAAAAGGCCGATTTTGAAGACCTGGTGAAGGTAGAGGATACGGTGTATGTAATGATCAGCGACGGCACCATTGTGGCTGTGGCACAGGGCGCTACAGATACATCTGGTATTAAAGTATATCCTTTCTGGTCAAAAGACAAAAACGATTTTGAAAGCCTGTACCACGATTCCGAGGCCGGTGGCCTTATTATGCTTTGTAAAGAATGTAAGGTGGATAAAGAAGGGCAGGTGCGCACCGCCTACCGCTTCAACCTCTCTGGCAGCTTTTTTGATTCTACAGCTTTTTACACCATCAGCCAGGATAGTGTAGAGCAGGTATTAAAGAACGACGATGCTGATTTTAAACCTTCGGCAGCCGCCATCCATCCCATTGAAAAGCGACTTTATATACTGGCCTCTGCCGGGCAGCTGCTGGTTATTACCGACTTAAAAGGCCAGGTTCTGGAAGCTTATAATTTAAACCCTGATACGCACCCGCAGGCAGAAGGCATTGCCTTTTCGCCTAAAGGTACCATGTACATTTCCAACGAAGGAAAGTATGGCAAGGCAACACTGCAGGTTTTTCCGTACACAAAAGCAGCTGCCGCCAATAAAACAAAGGAACAATGATGAAAGTAACATTACTTTTTGGTGCGCTTTTCTTTTTATCCGTAACCGCCAGCGCCCAACCCGCCACCGACACCACGGCTACCGGTGTAGACAGCATCAGGCAGCGCCTGGTACTGGTGGGCGACGCCGGCGAGCTGCAAGGTAGCACGCACCCTGTGGTGGAATGGCTGCGCAAAAATGTAAACTGGAATGATGAGCGCAATACCCTTATTTACCTGGGCGATAATATTTACCCGGAGGGCCTTCCCATGGAAGGCGAAAGCACCTACCCCGAGGCCAAACGCATTATAGACTACCAAATAGACCTGGTTCGCGGCAAAAAAGCCAAAGCCTATTTCATTCCCGGCAACCACGACTGGAAGATTGGTAAGATTGGCGGCTGGCAGCAGATCATTAACCAGGTAGATTACATCAATGGCAAACAGCTAAGCAATGTTCAGGCTTGGCCGCTGGATGGCTGCCCCGGCCCTATAGAGGTGGAGGTGGACGAAAAAGTAGTGATGGTGATGATGGACAGCCAGTGGTTTTTGCACCTGCACGATAAGCCAGGCCCCGGCTCGGGCTGCGCCGCTACCTCTATTGATGAATTTGTAACTGAATTAAGAGAAATGGTGGCTACGCACCCCGATCAGTTGTTTGTCCTGGCCATGCATCACCCAATGTACTCCTACGGCCCGCATGGCGGCGACTATACATGGCGGCACCACATTTTTCCGCTGGCCGAGGCCGTGCACGGCCTGTATATACCGCTGCCGGTAATAGGCTCGGTATATCCTATTGCACGCGGCCTTTTTGGCAACATTCAGGACACCAAGCACCCGCTGTACCGCAACATGTCAGTTTCTATTGAAGAAGTAATAAAAGAACACCCCAATGCCATAGTAGTGTCCGGGCACGACCATAGCCTGCAGCTGATACGCAAAGACAGTATTCCGCACATTGTAAGCGGCAGCGGCGCCAAGCTTACCCGTGTAAAACAAAACAGCAAAGCCGAGTTTACCGATGTGCAATACGGCTTTTCCACTATAGAGGTGCGCAAAAGCGGTAAGGTGGAAATTAAATTTTACAACGTCAATAGTAAAGACCTGAACAACCCTACTTATACCACTTTATCCAAACCCATTACACCTTCTTTGCCACTGGCTGTAGCCGTTGATACCATGGCCACGCTGCCCCTTACTGAAACAGTAGCAGCCAACAAAAACCTGAAAGGCGGTGGCTTGAAGCATCTGGTAATGGGTAAAAACTACCGGCAGGAGTGGATTACACCTGTAACAGTGCCGGTGCTGGATATTGGCAAAGAACTGGGCGGGCTTACACCCATCCGCCAGGGCGGGGGCAAGCAAACCAAATCGCTGAGGCTGGAGCAAAAAGATGGAAAAGAATGGGTGCTGCGTTCAATCGAAAAATTTCCAGATGCGGCCATACCGGCCGATATGCGCGGCGGCGTTGCAAAAGATATTGTGGAAGATGGCATTTCCGCTTCATATCCCTATGCGGCACTTTCCATTACACCAATGGCACAGGCGCTGAACCTGCCATCCATCAGGCGCAAGCTGGTGTACGTACCCGACGACCCACGGCTGCAAAGGTTTCGTAAAGAATTTGCCAACACGCTGGCCGTGCTGGAAGAGCGCGAACCTGCCAACATAAAAAAGACCGACAATACCGACGAGCTGGTACTGAAGCTGGCTAAAGATAACGACGACCATGTGGACCAGAAGGCCGTGCTGCGTGCCCGGCTGATGGATAATTTTATTATGGACTTTGACCGGCACGAAGACCAGTGGCGCTGGGCCACCTACGACACCGGCAAAGGCAAAATGTATTACCCCATTCCGCGCGACCACGACCAGGCCTTTTACAAAAGCGGCGGCCTGATACCCTGGCTGGCCAACAAGCCCTGGCTGCTGCCACAGATACAGGGGCTGAGGGCCAAAGCCAAAAACATTAAAACCTTTAACCTGGCCGCGCGCAACTTCGACCGTTTCTTTTTAACCGAGCTGGACGAGCAGGATTGGCAGGCCGCTATAGATACGTTTTTAGCCACCATGACCGACCAAGTGATTGAGCAAAGCCTGCGGCAGCAGCCGGAAGAGGTGCAGGGTTTTTCTGCCAGCAGCATTATGAACACGCTTAAAAAGCGCCGCAATTTTTTCAGGGAAGATATGATGGAATATTACCGCTTTATTTCCGAAGAAGTGAATGTGGTAGGTACCAATCAGCGCGAGCAGTTTACCATTACAAAAAATGAAGACGGTACGCTACGCGTGGTGATGAACAAAATTGATAAAAGCAACAACATCAGTTCTGAAATATACAACCGCGTATTTACCCCTGAAGTAACCGACGAAGTGCGCCTGTATGGAATGAAAGACAACGACCGCTTTGTAATAGAAGGTGGCGAATCGCCTATAAAGGTGCGCATCATTGGCGGACAGGGCGTGGACGAATTCATCAATAACGGCAGCGGCGGTACCGTGCTGGTGTACGATGCGCAGCACGAGGAAAAAAACATTGTAGACAGCACCAAAGGCCTGCACCTGCGCATTAGCAACGACCCGATGGTGAACAGTTACAGCCGCCTTTCCTATAAATACGACCAGGTGGTGCCAGGCGCTTCTTTTGGCTATAATGTAGATGATGGCATTTTTTTAGGCGCACAGCTGGAAGCCACGCTGCAGGGTTTCAGAAAAGAGCCCTACAAGCAGCGGCATTACCTGCGCGGCATGCGCGCGCTTAAAACATCGTCGTACCGCTTTCAGTACGAAGGCGATTTTATAAAAGTGGTGGGCCACCACGACCTGATAGTGCGTGCCGATGTGCGCGCGCCTATCAACGTTACCAACTTTTTTGGCCTTGGCAACGATACTTATTTTGACAAGGATAATCCAAACGGTGTACGTTACTACCGTGCCCGCTACAACATTGCAGACCTGTCGGTAATGATGCGGCGCCAACCCCAAAGCTGGATGCGGGTAAACTACGGTGCCACGTTCCAGTATTTTGGTGTGGAGAAAGATGAAAACATCGGTAAGTATTTATTGCAGACAGAACAAAACGGGCTGGATTCTTCCACGCTGTTTAACGGAAAATATTTTGCTGGTGCGCATTTCAAACTCGACATCAACTCTCAAAACAATAAAGTAATACCAACCCGTGGTTTTGTGCTGGATGCCAATGTGCGCCCGCTGATAGGCCTTAATGGCGAACACAACCGG
>CBDTUH010000123.1:0-9480 GCA_965363375.1 uncultured bacterium | reverse complement strand
GGCGGGGATGGCTACCATTACAATCAGCGCGTTGCGTATGCTGTGTAAAAAGAACAGCATCACAAAGGCCACTAATATAATTGCCAGCATCAGGTCAAAGATCACCGCATCGGCTGATTGTAAAGTATAAACCGAACTGTCTTTAGCAACGGCAATAGTCAATCCTGAGGAAGCATAGTCCTGCTGCAGCTTTTCTACTGAAGCACGGATTTTTTCACTTACCGCAACTGCGTTCGCATCCGACTGTTTCAATACCTGCACGGCAATGGCGCTTTGCTGGTCCACACGGGCTATCTTTTCCACATCTTTTTGCGCATCCTGCACATCAGCCACATGCATCAGCCGCACCTGCTCGCCGCCACGGCCGGTAGCTACTACCAGGTTACGGATCTCTTCCATGTTTTTAAACTTACCTGAAAGACGGATCAATATATCCTGCTCACGCGTTTGCACGCTACCCGTAGGGAAGTCGAGGTTGGAGGAAAGCACTGCGTTCTGCACCTGCAGCAGCGATAATCCATAACCTTCCAGTTTGTTGGCATCAATGTTTACCTGTATCTCGCGCTCCTGCCCACCTACCAGGTTCACCTGAGCCACACCCGGCACACGAGAAAGCACGGGCGCAATGCGTTTGTCCATCAGGTCGTAAAATGCGGCTTCGTCCATATTGGCAGAAGCGGTCAGCGTCATAATAGGCAGGTCGTCCAGTGAAAACTTGTTGAGTGATGGCGGGTCGGTATCTTCCGGCAGGTCTTTTAAAACCGCGTTCACCTTGCGCTGCGCATCGTTCAGCGCATAATCTACATCGGTGCCACTATTCAGCGTGATGATAACAACCGAAACACTTTCAAACGATTTAGTGTCCAGTTTTTTAATGTTCTCCATAGAAGAAACGGCATCTTCAATTTTTTTGGAAACCGTATTCTCCACCTCGCTGGGCGATGCACCGGGGTACACCGTAGTGATGGATACTACCGAAGGCGAGAACTTGGGCAGCAGCTCGTAATTGAGCGATGTGTAACTTAATATACCACCCAGCGTAAGCACCGTAAACAGCACGATGACAAGCGTTGGGCGCTTAATGGAAATTTCTGCTAGTTTCATTTATACGTTTTTAAAAGGAAAAGAAGAGGTTTTTGTAAAACGTCTCTTTTCCCTTTTGTTTTTTTCTCAATGTTGATTATTGAATCGCACTGATTTTGGTACCCTCCGACAGGTTGATCTGGCCGCTGATGATTACTTTTTCACCTTCCTTCAAACCTTCCAGTATCTCTACCTGCTCGCCTACTATACGGCCGGCAATTACATTGCGCAACCTGGCGGTGCCGCTGCTGTCGGCTACAAAAAGCTGGTTGCTGTTAACACTACCTACAAAAGCTGAACGCGGAACGGTAATTACCGGTGTCAGGTTTTCGAAGTTGAATACGGCAGATCCATACATCCCGGCACGCAATACATTACCGGGGTTGTGTGCTACTTCTATTTCAATCGGGAAGTTGAGCGAAGCATCGGCTTTGGGTGCAATAAATGTAACCGTACCACCAAAGGTTTTGTCCGGGAAAACAGAAGCTTTCACCATAACCTTATCGCCTACTTTCAGGCGGGCTACCTGGCTTTCATTTACTGTTACCGCCAGCTTTAACCGGGATACATCTACCAGCTCAAACAGTTGTGTACCTGGCGCCACATAAGCACCCGGCTCAATGTATCTTTTATTTACAATACCGTTTATGGAAGAACGCACATTAGCATCGCGCACACGAATGCGGGCTTGCGACACGCGCGCTTCTGCATTCTCCAACGCTAACTTTGCATGGTCCAGCTGCTGCTGTGTAACACCGCCGGTTTTAAAAGCATTTTCGTAACGTTGCTTATCGCGCAACGCATTCTGGTAAGCAGCCTGTGCACTTTCCAGGTCAATGCTGATCTGGTCAGCATTAATAACGGCCAGCGTTTGTCCGGCACGTACATAACTGCCTTCATCTACAAGTACTCTTACCACACGGCCGGCATTTTCGGCCGCAAAATTCATCTGCCGGGCAGGTTCAAAATTACCATTGGCCGTAAAGTCCATATTAATGGTTTGCTTTTGTGCCGGGCTGATGCGCACGGCCACATCGTTGGTGCCGGTTTGCGCCACTACAGCGGTTTTGGCTTCGTTCTTTTTTTTGTTGTTGGTGAGCACAAAGCCTACCAGTGTCAACACACCGGCTATAATAACAATGGTTAAAACAATTCTTTTAATGCTATTCTTTCTCATTTTTAGGTGTTACTTATTTTAATAAAGATTTTAATTCTCCTTTGGCTTTGATCAGCTGTATCTCCGACAGGCGGTATTGCAAAAGGGCTGTTGAATAATTGTTCTGGGCTTCGGTCAATGCATTTTCAGCATCCAGCAAATCGGTTAAGGATGCCAAACCATTGTTATAGTTATTCTGAGTATTAAAAAATATCTCCTGCGCCAGTTTTACGTTCTTTTGCTGGTTGTTAAGTGTAATCAAGTTGTTGTTAATGCTGGTCTTTGCATTTTCAAAAGCCAGGTTGAGCGAAGAAGTGGTCAGCGAAATATCTTCTTTGAGTTTTTCAATGCTTACATCTGCCTGCTTTAAGCGGGAGCGCGTAGCAAAACCATTGAATATGGGAATGCGCAGGTTCAGGCTTACAGAGGCAGCATCAAACCAGTTTACACCTTGCTTTTGGCCTTTAAACACCGGCACTTTGTTGCCAATACCTTGGTAAGAGTAATTGCTCGAAAGGGAAAGCGATGGATAGTATTCGCTTTTATAAGCTTCTTTTTGGTATTGCAATAAATCTTCCTGGCGCTCCAGCAGCCTTATTTCGGTGCGGTTGCTGACATCCAAAGAATCATTGGCCAATATGGCTTGTGGCACAATAGTACCTTTTGCTACCGGCGGAATGTTGATAGGGGTTTGCACCGGCATACCCATGTAAAACTTCAGGCTGTTTTCTACCAGTGAAATTCCATTCAGCAACTGCTGGCGGCTGGCCTGCAGGTTAGAAATGTTAACGGCAATACGGTCCACATCTATCTTACGGGCAAGGCCATTATCGTACTGACCTTTGATGATTTGCTGCACTTTGGTAGTGGTGGCAATGGTACTGTCAATAACAATCAGTTGCTCGCGCTGCACCAGCACCTGGTAATAATAAGTAGCTACCTGCTCAATAATTTGCTCCTCGGTCAGTTGCGCGTTCAGTCGGTAAAACTCCTCTGTCGTGCGGGCTGCTTTTAGGCCGGTTAATACCGATTTATCGAATAAAGCCTGAGACAGCGAAACACTGGCATTGGCATTCCATTTCTGGCCAAAAGCTACAAGTATGGTTTCATCTGGATTTGGGTTGGGACCAAAAATGTTGGGCAATGCACTTTGCTGCAGCAGTGGGTTGTAAGTAAGTGAGCCGGAACCATTTATTTGCGGCAAAGCACGCGAGCGTACTTCGTCAATACGGTACTGGCTGTTCTCCACATCCAGCCGGGCCTTGCGGGCATTCTGGTTTGCCTTTAATGCATAATTAAGGGCATCGGGCAGCGTAAGTGTTACAGGCTCCTGAGCATAAGCCTGCAGGCCAAACAGGGCCAGCACCAGCATTAGCAAAGGGACCGCAATATGCTGCCCTTTCTTATTTTCATTTCTGTCTTTTGCTCTTTTCGTTCTCATTTTCAATAGTTGTATATCTGTCGTTTTTTGTATGTTTTTTTAAACGTCTCTTTTTCCTTTTGGCTTACGCTTTCAGCCCTTTTACAAACAGGTGCAACACGTCTTTCTGCTTTTTGATCATGGCTAAAAAATCATCATGTTGCGGTATTATTTTTTCCACTTTTACCGAACACTCAAAAGCTGCCAATGTATCCAGCACCAGGCTGCTGGTTTTTTTTAAGTCTACCGGGCGCAGTTCTCCTTTGCTGATTCCTGTTTCTATCAGCCGCGATATCAATTCCAGCTCTTTTACACGCACGCGGTTTTTTAGTTCGGCTATTTCGGCGTAGCCGGCTTTGGTTTCCACATTATAATTCTGGATGTAAAGCATGTAGTAGCGTTCAAAAAATTGCTTTTTGATTTCGGAGTGCTTTATCAGAGCGTCTTCAACTGTAACCGCATTCTGGCAATTGGCCTCCACTTCCTGGAGGTAAGTGTCAATAATCTGCTTAACTACAGCAGCTATAAGAAATTGTTTATCAGGAAAGTAATAAGCCAGCGATTGCTTGCTCATGGCTACATCCTCCGCTATTTCCGTCATGTTGGTTTTTTGAATACCGAAATGCGAAAAACGCCGGATGGCAGCCTCCAGTATCAGGTCATGCTTATCGCTTATTTCTGTTTTCATTTACTTTTTGACTCCTTGACTTACTGACTTTTTAAAATTAAAAGTCAAAAGTACAGCAAAAAGAATTCAGCCTTTGTTAAAAGATGTTTTAAATTTTAACAGCTAAGCCCGTTGAAGAAAATGTCGGTAAACTGTTTTTCTTTTTTTAAAATGGCCTGAAATTGCTTTTTATCGGGGAAGAAGTTGGAGTTGTAAGCCAGTATGGTGGCGCGCAGGCCCTGCAGGCAATCAAAATAAAGTTCCGCTACGGGTTTTACTTCTTCTACCTTGAAAAATTTTTGCTTTTTTCCCTGCTCAATAATAGCAACAATGCGTCCCAGTTCATTTTTCCTGAAGTGTTCGAACATGGGTTTGAGTTCATCCGGCATATTAGGTGCCATGCCTTTGAGGTACTCCAGGATATTGTAATAGCGGATAATAAAATCGGTGCGCCGCTCCAGAAACAGCTGGATGGCTGTTTTGGGATCTGTTTGTTTTTTTATCAATTCTTCGTCTTTGGTGCCCGCTTCTTCTGCAATAGTTTTGAGCACCGCGGCAAACAAATTCAGCTTGTCGGGAAAATAATAATAAAGCAGTGCCTTGGAAATAGAAAGATCGCTGGCAATTTCTGTCATGGTGGTCTTTGACACTCCAAAATGGGCAAAGCGCTTAATGGCAGCTTCTACAATGGCTTCTCGTTTTAAATCCTGGCTCATATGGCAATTACAAAGAAATGTTTTTTTATGCAGTAATAACCACGTTAAAACAGCAACTGTACCAATTAATTAAAACGTCTCTTTTCCCTTTTAACTTTTAAAAGGGAAAAGAGACGTTTTTACTTTTCTTCTTTTGCCTTACGGCGAAAGTAACCACGCAATAAAAAGTTGTGCTGCAGCGCCTCCATATTTTCATCCAGCTTTTTGGTGCTTGATTGCAAATATTTCAATGTTTCTTTAATGCTGGCAGCCGTGGCTTCGTCATTCAGCAGCATACCTGCAGGGGTGCTGGTATCCTGTAATCCCTGTGTGGTTTGTTTGAGGTCGGCCACCACTTCGTTGGCACCGTTCAGCACCTGTTGCAGTTGGGCCGTGGTGGCGCGCAGCGAAGCAAAAACCGTAGTATCGGTAATCAGGTCATTGGTCAGTGTTCCTTCTTTTTGCAGTTGCGATGTGTAAGCAGCTACATCAGTGGCGATGCCACTTGCTTTTACAGAAGCCGATTTTAATACCGCCAAAGTAGATTGCAATTCATTCAACAGTGTTTCTTCTTTGAGAAGCCGGCCCATGGTGCCTTGCCCTGCTGCCAGGCTGCTACTGATCTCTTTAAAGTCGGATGTAATGGCCAGCAAATTCTGGTTGTTCGACTGAAAAGTGCTCATCATATCATCCATGCTAATGCCTTCTTCCACCTGCAGCAAATCATTTTCATCCACCGGCGCAGCAGCAGTAGAACCACCAAACAGCACAATAATTTTATTACCAATCATGCCCTCGGTGCCTACTTTAGCCTTCGCATTTTTCCGGATGTAAGGCCTGTGTTTTTCTTCAATATCCAGCCACACTTCCACTTTCGACTCCGGGGTAAAACCTATCTTATTTACAGTGCCCACCTTTACACCCGAAAACCAGATATTGTTGCCGGCCTGCAATCCGCTTACGTCGTTAAAAATGGTTTTTAAGGTAACGGTATTGGCAAAGGTTTTCTTTTGCCCGCCCAGTGTGAGCACGGCCGCAATAAAAATGACCAGGCCAATAAAAATGAAAATGCCAACCGAAACCGCTCTTTTATTTCTATTCATGGTTGTTACTTGGTAAAATTATAATCGTAAAAACTTTGTATGCGTTCATCAGCAGCTGCAAACACTTCATTAAAGGTTCCTTCTTTTAAAAAATGCCCGTCCAGCAACATAGCCACGCGGTCGCCGGTTTCCTTGGCGCAGGCCAGGTCGTGCGTAATAATCAGCGATGTAGTATGAAAGCGCACTTGCACCTCGTTAATCAGGTTATTAATCTCCGTGCTGGTAATTGGGTCCAAACCGGCAGTTGGCTCATCATACAGCATAATCTCGGGTTGCAAAATGAGTGTGCGGGCAATGCCGATGCGCTTGCGCTGTCCACCTGATAATTCCGATGGCATCTGGTCAATGCTTTGCAACAGCCCCACCGCATCCAGAACCGATTCAATTGCATTGTTCCGCTCTTTTGGCGACAGGTTTCTAAAATGCCGCACCAGCGGAAACTCCAGGTTTTCGCGTACCGTCATACTATCATACAAGGCACTGTTCTGAAAAGAAAAACCTATTTTAATGCGCAGTGCACGCAGTTCCTTTTCCTTCAATAGCGGCACTTCTTTTCCCAGCACATTTACCGTGCCGCTGTCAGGTTTTAAAAGACCGCTTATGATTTTAATAAGCACGGACTTGCCCGTTCCCGAGCGGCCCAGCACCACGATGTTTTCGCCTTTATACACATCCAGGTCAATTCCGCGCAGCACGTGGTTATCGCCAAACGACTTGTACAGATCGCGTATGCGGATGATGAGTTTTGTTTTATCGATATGTGGGCCGTGGTGCAGCATGCTTTATTGTTTATTGAAACCGGATGCCATTGGCAATTTGAACGATCAGTATCTCTTCCAAAAAAATAAGAAAGATGGAAATTACCACTGAGCTGTTGGCTGCCTTTCCCACACCTTCTGTTCCCTGCGAGGCCTTGTAGCCCTGGTAGCAACCTACCATACCAATGGTAAAACCGTAGGCTACCGCTTTTACCACCGAGGTGCCAAAATCAAGAAAAGAGATTTTTTCAAATGCTTTTTGAAAAAAAGTAGTGAGCGAGGTAAGCTCGTTCATATTAATATCTATAAAAGAACCCATCAACCCCACCAGCCCGGTATACATCATCAATATGGGGATCATTATAGTGGTGGCCAGCACGCGTGTTACTACCAAAAACTTGAATGGATTAACAGCTGAAACTTCCATGGCATCAATCTGCTCTGTTACCTTCATAGATCCCAGCTCCGCGCCTATTTTTGAGCCTATTTTTCCGGCTGCAATGAGCGAGGTTACCAGCGGCGCCAGTGCGCGAATCATGGCAATGGCCACCAGCGATGGCAGCCACGATGTAGCGCCCACTTCGGCGAGCGATGGCCTTGACTGCTTGGTAAAGACAAATCCCGTAATAAATCCGGTGAGCGATATCAGCGGCAGCGATTTATAACCAATTTCGTAGCACTGCCGCACAATTTCAGAAAACTCAAAAGGCGGCACAAAGGCTTCTTTAAAAAACCTCACTACAAACTGAAAAGCCTTGTAAATGCCGCTAAAAAAAGCATCCAGCCGCCTCGTCAGCACATATTTTCGCCCCTGGCTGTTACCTGAATTCATTACAATTAGTCTTGAGCATTCATTTTAAAATTGAAAAACCTGATTCGTTCATCACCTGTAGCTGCCTTTATTAACAGGTGTATCAGCATTATATATCGCTGCGAAATTAAACGGAAAAGAAAGGATTTTAAAGCATTTTCAGTATCGGCAGCCCGATATTAACGAAAATCATATTTTTCTAAAGGCAGAATGCAAAAGAAAATGGAGACGTTTTCTGAAAGGTGAGACGCAAGATAACAATCGTGAAACAAAATAAAAAGAAGACGTTTTATAACATATTGAGAAGTTGATTGGTTGAGGGTTAAAAGGAAAAAGAGACGTTTTGCTTAAGAAGTTCACCATTCATAAGTTAAAAAGAAAAACAGACGTTTTATTTGAGATGAACGGATGTTGACTGGAAAGCCCTATCCGCTGGCGTAAACTTTGCATCAAAGCTGGCATGGAAGCAATTGCCAAAACTTTTTCCACTTACCTCAGTACCATTGCAGAAATACTGGCGGCACTGGTAATTGCCATTGCATTGGTACGATTAATCTATGATTACAGTCAAACCTTTTTACATCCCAAACATGCACATACCAATGCCCAGCTGCGTGTAAAATTTGGCAGCTCACTCACACTGTCTCTGGAAATTCTGCTGGCTGCAGATATACTGATCACAGCTGTGGCACCAAGTTGGGATGATATCGGTAAGCTGGCCGCGATTGCTGCAATACGTACCGGGCTCAATTATTTTTTGGAAAAAGAACTTGCTGCCAACGAGTCGCGCGAAAACTTGCACCAACAAAAAGCAAATCAGGAAAGCATATGACCCATAAAATAGTTCAATGGTTCAGAAAAAGATATGTAAAAATTATCAACAGTGTGGCATTTGTACCCGCACTTGTTGCAGTAGGTTTTCTGGTACTTGCGATATTGATGATGGAACTGGATGAAAGCGGCGCCGGTTTCAACCTCAATAAAAAAATAGAATGGCTGCGGCTGAACGATGTGGATACGGCCCGCTCGGTTGTGGCCACTGTAGCCGCCGGCATTATTTCACTCACAGTATTTAATTTCTCCATTTTCCTGGTGGTGCTCAACCAGGCTGCTTCGCAAATGAGCAATAGAATGCTTGACAACATGATTGGTGACCATTTTCAAAAACTGATGCTAAGCAGTTATATCGGCACCATTGTATATGCACTTTTTTTACTGACCAGCATCAGTGAAGGTGCCGACACCAATTACATTCCTGCACTTAGTATCTACCTGCTGCTGGTACTTACCATCTTCGATATTTTTCTTTTCATTTTTTTCCTCAACTATGTTACGCAGGCTTTTCGCTACGAAAAACTGATACAACGCATTCACGGTAAAACAAAAGAAACCCTGCAAAAGCAACAAAAAGGAAATAAAAACAAAGTGGCTTCTGCAGTTTATAAAAAAGGAGTGGTAATAAACGCCCGGCTATCGGGTTACTTTCAGCATTTCAGCACAGAAAACCTGTTACAAATAGCAGATGATCACGACATTATCATCCGCTTTTTACATCCTACCGGTTCATTTGTATTGCAGGACACGCCTTTCCTCGAAATCAGCAATAGCGAAAAAATTGACAAAAGCACGCTTGACAAACTATTCACATCTATTGACTTTTACAATGGGCAGCAAATAAAGATCAATGGCTATTACGGATTTCAGCACCTGATGGAAGTGGGTGTAAAAGCACTCAGCCCCGGCATCAACGATCCGGGCACTGCTGTTATCAGCGTGCATGCCCTTAC
>CBDTUH010000122.1:0-9535 GCA_965363375.1 uncultured bacterium | reverse complement strand
CTGAGTGGTTACAGTGCGCGTAAGATAAACGCTGGTAACATACAAAACCAAGGTGTAGAACTGGTAGCCAATGCCCGCATTCTTACCAATCCATCTTCACTGCAGTGGAATATGATGTTTAACTATTCTGCCAACCGCAATAAAATTATAGAGCTGGCGGAGAATGTAACTTCTTATCCGCTGGGCGGCTTTGACGACATAGCCGTAAGAGCCGTAGTAGGTGAGCTTTATGGTGATATTTATGGTACCCAGTACAGAAGGGTAACAGAAGAAAGCAGCCCCTCATTTGGTCAGCTGTTGCTGGATGGAAACGGACTTCCGGTGCGCGATCCGCTTGTTATAAAATTAGGCAACCAGCAGCCCAAAGCTATGCTGGGTTGGAACAATAGTTTTGCTTTCAAAGGCGTTCAGTTAGGTTTTCAGGTAGATGCCCGCCTGGGTGGCAAAATGTTCTCCGGTACGCTTGCAGATATGCAGGAGCGTGGTACCTCTGCACTGACTGTTGTTAATGGTGCAAGAGACAGCATGGTAGTAGAAGGTGTAACCTGGAATGCTACCACCAGCAAATACGAAACCAACAACAAGCGCATATCGCCACAGCAATATTGGACAGCCGTAGCAGGTACCAACAACCTGGGTATTACCGAAGCCAACCTGTACGATGCGACCAACGTGCGCCTGCGCTATGTGCAACTGAGCTACGACCTGCCTAATTCCCTGGTTTCCAGTACACCATTACAGCGTGCTAAAATTGGTCTTTCTATGAACAATGTATGGATGATTAAAAGCTATATGCATGGCCTCGATCCGGAATCTGTATTTGCTACAGGTACCAACGCGGTAGGTTTCGAAAATGGCAGTGCGCCTACGGTTCGCACTTTCCTTATCAATCTGGTATTAGGTTTCTAAATTTTATAAAAAGAAGTTATGAATAAGATTATAAATACAACTTGCATGGTACTGGCAGCCGGAACGTTGCTGGCATCGTGCAAAAAATTTGACGAAATCAATGTAGACCCGATCGCGGCCAATGCCGATCAGGTGCAGGTAGAATATTTTATTAACAACTCTATTGGCGGTGCCCAGCAGGACCCGCACATTGCAGAAAGAGCCTTTGTACTTTACTGGGAAACGGCAGGCCACGCTTCGCTGAACACCAGCGGCGGCCTTGCAGCCGGTGGTTATAACGATGGTTGGAGTTCTGATTATTACAGCTACATTTCCGGCTGGCTCAATGCCGCCAATACCGCCATTCAGGTGGCAGATGAAAAAGTGGCATCGGGTAATGTGCGACCCTATACCAACAACATGAAGCAGATAGCCCGTATCTGGCGTGCTTACCTGATGAGCGAACTGGCCGACAACTTTGGTCCCATTCCCATCAACTCATTTCAAGGTGTCAACCCCGAGTTTTCGGACCTGAAAGCGGTTTATTACCACCTGCTGGCAGAATTGAAAGATGCCGCCACAAAAATGGATGTTTCTGTAGCCAATCCTAATGGATTGAGCGACCTGGACCCTGCCTATGGTTACAATTATGCCAACTGGGTAAAATATGCCAACTCCATGCGCCTGCGCCTGGCTATGCGCCTGTCGGAAGTAGACGCTGCCAAAGCAAAAGCCGAATTTGAAGAAGCTGTGCAAGGCGACCTGATAAAGGCGGCTAATGAAACTTTTCAGATAGCTGAAAGGCCGGGCTGGGATGCTTACTCGGGTGTGATGACGCGCGAATGGAACCCGCATTTTATGACCGCCACATTAAATACCTTGTATACCGGTTTAGGCGGTATTAAAACAGCTGACCAGAACAGTGTTTATGCAGCTCATGCCAAGCCGGCTGATTATATCGGAATGAAGTTCGACCAGCATTTTCCGGCTACTACCAACTATCCCATGAACCAGTTCTGGCTGGATGGTTTACCTCATACTATCGACCCCAGGGCCTATAAAACTTACATTCCGCCGGGCGACTTTACCAACACAAATTTCAACAGCTACCCCAGCTGGGATGCCACGGCCCGCACTACCACGCGCAGCCTGAACGATGGCGGAGGTGCCGCTCAAAAAAACATCGATGCCAAATTCCATTGGAATGCCTATCCCGGTGGCGATTGGGGTGCCAAAGGTTCCAGGAACCAGGTGCGATTGTTCAACGGTACCATTCCGCGTTTGTCGCACGACTTTCGTGACAATGGTAACAAACGGGTTTTCTTTGCCCCCTGGGAAACTTACTTCCTTATAGCTGAAGCAGCTGTACGCGGCTGGAACGTGCCCATGAGCGGTAAGGCAGCTTACGAAGAAGGTATCAAATTGAGCTTTGAATATTGGGGCGTTGCTTCGCATCTGCCTGCTTACCTGGCATCGCAGGACTATAACCGTGCCGGTACATCCGTTAGCTGGGATCATACTACTGAACCGCCGGCCACTTATAGCATGAACTATGTAGATGGTTATACCAATGCAGCCGGCACGGCAACCATCAATTATCCTAAAAACGACCTGTATAAAAACGGTACGGTGCGCAACGACCTGTTGACAAAAATTATCACGCAGAAATTTATTGCGCAAACCCCTTGGCTGCCCCTCGAAACCTGGAGCGACCAGCGCCGCCTTGGCTTGCCGTTTATTGAAAATGTAGTGGTAGAAAACCCGCTGCCAAATCTGCCGGCACTCAACTCCGGAAACTACATGACCAGGTCTATTCAGTTTTTTCCGCAGCGCTTGCGTTATCCTTCCGGGCTTAAAAACAGCAATGCCAGTGGTTACGAACAGGCAGTATCGTTTTTAGGTGGACCCGATGAAGTGCTGACACCACTTTGGTGGGCTAAGAAGCAATAACTACAATAGTTAGAAAAACCCATAACATAAAAGCGGCTGCAATCAAAGCAGCCGCTTTTATTTTTCCTATAAAAGGAAATAGAGACGTTTAGCGCATAGTTGATAAGTTAATTGATGATGCAAAAGCAAAAAGAGACGTTTCGTGAAGAGTGAAAAATGTAAAAGGAAAAACAGACGTTTTCTTTCCTTTGCATGAAACATTAAAAAAGAAATCAGACGTTTTGATTTACAATTGGCGGATTAATATTTGAGCATCTCCCTTCTTTCTAATAAATTCAATTTCGAAGTTTAAACTGAAGCCCATGCTGAAACGGAAGTTTGCAAGTTTGCTTTGGTTTGCATTATTTTTTTCTATAAACATCAATGTCGTTGCCGCGCAACAGGGCATGCATCCGCAATCTGCCGAATACCAGTGGCCGCAGGACGCACTCGTAAAGCAAAAGCTGGACAAGTGGCAGGATCAAAAGTTCGGCATCATTATTCACTGGGGTTTGTATGCGGTGCCGGGCATTATAGAGTCGTGGGCCCTTTGTTCGGAAGACTGGATAGAACGCGATAGCACCATTGCCTACGACGATTTTAAAAAATGGTACTGGGGCTTGAAAAAGGATTTTAATCCCGTAAACTTTGACCCGGAAAGCTGGGCGCAGGTGGCCCAGGAGGCCGGCATGCGCTACCTGGTTTTTACCACCAAGCATCATGATGGCTTTGCCATGTTTGATACCAAGCAATCGGATTTTAAAATAACGGACGGACCTTTTAAAAACCATTCCAAAGCCGATGTGGCCAAACATGTTTTTGATGCTTTTCGTAAAAAAGATTTTATGATCGGCGCTTACTTTTCCAAACCCGACTGGCATACGGAATATTACTGGTGGCCAAAATATGCTACCGCCAACCGCAACAACAATTACGATATCCGCAAACATCCCTGGCGGTGGAATCAATACAAAGAATTTACTTACAACCAGATCAGCGAGCTGATGCACAACTATGGCCGCATGGATATTTTGTGGCTGGATGGCGGCTGGGTGCGGCCGCGCGAAACGGTAAATGAAGAAGTGCTATCCTGGGGCGCGCCCATACCCGAGTGGAGCCAGGATATAGACATGCCAAAAATAGCCGACATGGCGCGCAAGGCGCAACCGGGTTTGCTGATGGTGGACCGCACCGTGCATGGCCCATTTGAAAATTACCAGACGCCGGAGCAGCGCGTACCGGCAACCCAACTGAGTTATCCATGGGAAAGCTGCATGACGCTGGGCGGCGCCTGGGGCTATGTGCCTGGCGACCAGTTTAAAACGCCTGCCAGGGTCATTCATACGCTGATAGAAGTAGTGGCAAAGGGCGGTAGCCTGCTGCTGGGCGTGGGCCCAAAACCCGATGGCACACTGCCGCAGGAGGCTGTGGCACGGCTGAAAGAAGTGGGCCGGTGGCTGAATAAAAATGGTGCTGCCATTTACGAAACACGCGCCACTAAAACCTATCAGGATGGCAACACATTTTTTACGCAAAGCAAAAACGGTCATGTACGCTATGCGCTTGTATGCCTGGCCGAAAATGAGGTAATACCAAATGAAATTACTTGGAAACAAAATTTGCCAAAAAAGGGAAGCGTAATAAGGTGGCTGCAAACAGGCGAAAAAGTAAAATGGAAATTGGAAGGTGATGCGGTACGCGTTTACCTGCCCACTACTTTTATAAAAGCAAATAATCAATTACCGGCGCTTGCCTTTTCTTTTGAGCCGGCCGAAAAAGGGAAATAAGACGTTTTACTTTAAAAGGAAGACCAGACGTTTGGAAAAAATTAAAAATTAAAAATGTAAAACTTTAAAAGAAAAAAGAGACGTTTGAGGTATTACTCTTTTTCTCTTATTTGTTCGAAATTTTTAAAAGAAAAATGCGACGTTTTATTTACCAATCCTGCTAGTTCATTTTAATTCTTTCAATCCGTGGTCAAAAGGAAAAAGAGACGTTTTTAATAGTTACAAAAACAACAAAGGGCATTGAAAAAATCAATGCTCTTTGTTGTTTTAAGATAAATAAAGAAAAGAATTAAAATTTGAAGGTAACGCCCAATTGCAGTGGTGATACGCCATAGCCCAGTTCGGCATAGCCGCCAATGTTTTCTTTAAACATATAGCGTGCTGCAGCATGCAGGGCCAGGCCTACCGTACCACCGCTGGCATCATACAATTCACTGATTTCATCATCACCATATTTCAGTTTGTAGCCACGGTAGTAAAGTGAGGCGCCGCCATACACATCCAGCTTTTCGTTGGTAACGTTCAGCAGCTCGTTAAAATGGTAAGAGCCGCGCGCGCCAATTACAAAATAAGTGTACTTCCAGTCGTGGGCAAACTTGCGCTGCACAAAACCTACATAGCCGCCGGCGCTAATTTTGTCGGTAAAGCCATGCTCGAATGAAGCGGTAATGGGCAGGCCTCCGGTGCCGCTAAGGCCAAAAGTGCCCAGGCCAATGCCGGCGTTTACATAGTTGGTGCCCTTAATACTTTGGGCGTTAGCGCTGCCAGCCAGCAGGGAGGCCACAGCAAGTAACACAATGGCTAGAAAGTGATTTTTTTTCATAAACAATTAAGTTGGTTTTGATTAAGTGGCTGCAAGATAGACGCCTCCAGCTATTACAATTAGGGATAGTGCTTCAATTGCATCAAGCTTATTTTGGATTGCAGTAAGGTCTGCATCAATTGTAAAAAGAAACAGAAAAGCTGCTTGCAACAGATTTGAAATAAAGGCAGTAGCGCGGTAGCGGGTAAAAAAATAACTGTACTTTTAAAGGGTAAAAAAAGGCATATGCCACTGCACCGCAATTTTACTTACTGGATAGACAAACGGGCCTGGAAATATTTTTTCCTGATGCTGTCGCTGGCACTGGCCGAATGATGGCGAGATCAGAATGCAAAATCAAAAATGTAAAAAGAGAAAGCATTCTGGTAAATACGAGCCTGTTTTTAATATTTAAATTTTAATTATTCCTGCTATGCCATACTATTATAAGTTGGGCGAAGTGCCCCATAAACGCCATACTCAATTTCGCAAGCCGGATGGCAATTTGTATTCCGAGCAATTGTTTTCTACTGAAGGCTTTTCTAATGATTATTCGCTGCTGTACCATGTGCACCCGCCCACGCAAATTATCAAAACCGAAAAGCCGGTGAATGTGGCACCGCAGGTGGCCGAAGAAAAAATGCTGAAGCACCGCAGCTTCGAGGGTTTTAATGTAAAGCCTGCAAATGATTTTTTAGACAGCCGCATTCCTGTTTTGGTGAACAACGATGTGCACATTGTGCTGGCGGCGCCGCAGCAAAGCATGGGCGACTATTTTTATAAAAATGCCGATGCCGACGAAATGATATTTGTGCACGAAGGAAGCGGCGTGCTCAAAACATCTTATGGCGAGCTGCCGTTTGCCTACGGCGATTACCTGGTAATTCCGCGCGGCACTATTTACCAGATCCATTTTGAAACAGAAGCCAACCGTCTTTTTATTGTAGAATCTTTTTCGCCCATCCGTTTTCCCAAAAGGTATATGAGCAAGTACGGTCAGCTGCTGGAGCATTCGCCGTTTTACGAGCGCGACATCAGGCCGCCACAAAACCTGCAGACCTTTGACGAGCGCGGCGATTTTATGATACGCACCAAAAAGAAAGGCGTGATGTACAACATACACTACGCTGGCCACCCGTTTGATGTGGTGGGCTGGGATGGCTGCTGCTACCCATATGCGTTTTCCATTCACGATTTTGAGCCTATTACCGGCCGCGTGCACCAGCCGCCGCCCGTGCACCAAACCTTTGAGGCCAATAACTATGTGGTATGCTCTTTTGTGCCGCGCCTGTACGATTATCACCCGCAGGGCATTCCCGCACCGTACAACCATAGCAACATCGATAGCGACGAAGTGCTTTATTATGTGGATGGCGATTTTATGAGCCGTAAAAACGTAACCCGCGGCATGATAACGCTGCACCCGGCCGGCATACCGCACGGGCCGCACCCCGGCACGGTAGAAAAAAGCATTGGCGCCAAAGAGACCAAAGAGCTGGCCGTAATGGTAGATACTTTTCATCCGCTGATGCTGACCAGGCAGGCGCTTGAAATAGAAAATGAGAACTATGTAATGAGCTGGGCGGAGTAGCCCCCTGTCCCCCTAAATGGGGCACTTAGGCCGGTATCGTATTTTTTGTTTACTTAAGTTCTTTCATTATAAAACGTCTGATTTTCCTTTTAAACTTATAATTCACCCCAATCGTGGTTTAGACAGCTAAAAGGAAAATCAGACGTTTTTTATTTGTTTTCATTCGAGCCTTTGTGCATTAGTGGCTAAAAGGTCAAAAGGAAAAAGAGACGTTTTGAGTACACCAACTTTAAACCTTAAACACAAAAGGAAAAAGAGACGTTTTGTATTTCGACCAACTACCAACGATCTCTCCTGTCAACTGTCATCTGTCCACTGTCATCTTATCTACCTCAACCGGTTTGGCAGAATTTTTTTATATTACATCTACACAAAAAACCAGGAGGTAATAATGATCAAAATTTCAGACTTGAAACCCGGCGATATTGTAATGATTATGGATGAA
Organism: uncultured bacterium; assembly: GCA_965363375.1. Taxonomy (GTDB): domain Bacteria; phylum Bacteroidota; class Bacteroidia; order Chitinophagales; family Chitinophagaceae; genus Flavisolibacter. Next base: position 2,093 of record CBDTUH010000122.1, on the reverse strand, counting down.
AGCGGCGAAAGGGAAGGGGTGGTAACAGAAGTGGACAACACCCAGCACATGGTTTGTGTGGATAACGGCGTGCAGGATTTTTGGTACCCGCCCACACAGATATTATCCATTCCGCTAAATGAGGAGCAGTTGCTGAAGCTGGGTTTTCAGCGGCAGGAGAACGAGCAGGGCATCAAATACCTGCGCGGCCCGTTTCGCATACAAATAAGAGACGAGGGCAATTTTTCTGATTTTGAGATCTGGTACCGCGAGGACCACCGCCGTTTTCATGTGCCCTTAACGGTGCACGAGCTGCAAAACCATTACCTGGATATGACAAAAGTGCCCCTCGAAAGAGCCGACAGGGTGGCTTAAATGGCAAAAACTTCTTAATTTTGACCAAATTTTTAGGGAATCAGGCTGAAAGTTTAGCCTGATTTTCTTTTTTTAAAACTTTACACGTATCTTTGCGCTCCCAAAATAAGTATGTCGAAACAACCACTCATTAAACAGGACGGAGTAATTTTAGAAGCCCTATCGAACGCCATGTTCCGGGTGAAGCTCGAAAATGGCCACGAAATACTGGCTACCATTTCCGGTAAAATGAGAATGCACTACATACGTATTTTGCCTGGGGATAAAGTAGGCGTGGAGATGAGCCCTTACGATTTGAGCCGGGGTCGCATTATTTTCCGTTACAAATAAATTTTTAACGCCAAAGGTGCAAACCGAGGCCCAAAACAAAATATTATGAAAGTTAGAGCATCCATCAAAAAACGCAGTGCCGATTGCAAAATCGTGCGTCGCAAAGGGAGATTGTATGTTATCAACAAAAAAAATCCCCGCTATAAGCAAAGACAAGGCTAGAAGCTGAAAGGAGTTAAAAAGGAAAAGAGCCAAAACGTCTCCATTTCCTTTTAAATCTCTGAAAGCTTGAAGCTAAATCGTAAATCAATAATAGAAAACAGTAAATAAATTATGGCTCGTATTGCCGGTGTAGACTTACCAAAAAACAAAAGAGGCGAAATTGGTCTTACTTATATCTACGGTATAGGTCAGGCTACCGCTCAGTACATTCTTGACAAACACAATATTGACCGCAGCAAGAAAGTACACGAGTGGAATGATGATGAACTGTCAGCTATCCGTACTACCATCACCGATGAGATGAAGGTGGAAGGTGCCCTGCGTTCTGAAGTGCAAATGAACATCAAGCGTTTGCTGGATATTGCCTGCTACCGTGGCCTGCGCCATCGTAAGGGTCTGCCGGTACGTGGCCAGCGCACTAAAACCAACAGCCGCACCCGTAAGGGCAAGCGTAAAACCGTTGCTGGTAAAAAGAAAGCGCCTAAGAAATAAGATTTTGCTGAATGCAATTGGCTTAACGCTGAAGGTGGAAATACTTTTAGCGTTAAGCTTTATGCGTTCAGCATTTTTATATGCACTTTTTCTTCCCGACTTATTGCGGATGCCCTGGTGCAGGTGGAGGGTAGGTTGGGGTTCTGTTTGTAGCAGAATATATTTTAAACAAGTAAAGATTACCTAAGTAAAAATGGCAAAAGCTCAAAAAGGTGGACAAAGCGCTAAGGCGGCCGCCAAAAAAAGAATTGTAAAGGTGGATGCTTACGGCGATGCGCACATCACCGCTAGTTTCAACAACATTATTGTAAGCCTTACCAACAAGCAGGGCCAGGTTATCAGCTGGTCTAGCGCCGGTAAAATGGGCTTCCGTGGTTCTAAAAAGAACACGCCGTATGCAGCACAAATGGCAGCAGCCGATGCCGCTAAAGTAGCGCTGGATGCGGGCGTTAAGCGTGTAGACGTATTTGTGAAAGGCCCTGGTGCCGGTCGCGAAAGCTCTATCCGTTCACTGGCCAACTCCGGTATCGAGATTGTAATGATTAAAGACGTTACACCTTTACCACACAACGGTTGCCGTCCTCCTAAAAAGAGAAGAGTATAATTAGTTGACGGAGGACAGTTGACAGATGACAGACTTTAAATTGCTGTCTTCTGTCAACTCCCAACTGTCATCTTTTCTAACATATTGAGCCGCATAGGTTTCATTTAATTAAAGGGTGCTTCATTAATTTTTACCGCTTTCAACGATGAAC
>CBDTUH010000121.1:0-9538 GCA_965363375.1 uncultured bacterium | reverse complement strand
TACACCGTTGGAAATACGTGAAAACTTCAGGGCAGCCAACGAGTGGTTGAACTGGTCATCGTGTGTTCCGGTCAATTGCTTTACTTCATCCACCGAAAGGCCGCAGAAGTAACTCATTTTATGACACATGTAAATATCATGCTTTTCATTGCCGGCCTCTTCTGGTGTATGCGTGGTAAATACCAGGCGCTTTCGCACTTCATCAATCTGCCTGTTGAATTTGTTATACAAGTAGAAAGCAGCAGAAACGCCATGTGCTTCATTCAGGTGATATACCTCCGGTTTAAACCCGATTTCATCCAGCAGTTTGGCACCGCCCACGCCCAAAAGTATAAACTGTGCTACTTTGGTGGCTACGTTGCCATCATAAAGGCGGTGGGTAATGGTTTGCGAAACATAATCGTTTTCAGGAATGTCCGTTGTCATCAGGAACATGGGGGCCGAATTAAACGTATCGGGTGGCAGGTACATTACCTTTACCCATACCGGATGTTCGTGTACGGTTATTTCGAACTTGATACCGGTGTCTTCCAGAAAGCTGTAACCTTTTTCCATCCAGGTTACCTGAAGGGTTTGGTCCTGGTTGCGGGCCTGGTCGTAATACCCATATTTCCATAAAATACCGATGCCCACTAAGTTTTGTCTCAATTCATAGGCACTGCGCATGTGCGATCCGGCCAGAAAGCCCAAACCGCCACTGTAAATTTTTAAAGGTTGGTGAATGGCAAACTCCATCGAGAAGTAAGCAATACGTTTTCCATAGCGTTCGTCTACCTGGTAGGGAACTTTAAAGGATTTAAAATTCATCACAAAAAAATTATTGGCTTTATTAGGTATGCAAGATAATAGAATTTCAACAATGTGTATTTATGACACAAATAAACTGCATTTATGACTGTAGTCAGTTACTTCTTTTTTGTTTTTCCGGAAGTTTCGCCTTCTTTACTTTTTTCCTTTTGTCGGGTGTAGGTAGCGTCGAAAGTGCATTTCAATTCGCGGTAGGTACCGCAGCCGCCCACTTCTTTTAAGGTTACTTTGTTACTGGCAAATTTAAATTCCAGCACGCAGGGATTGCCGCCTTCACGGTAAACACCGGTAGTGCTCGAAGTCATCAACATGGTGCCTTTCAGCTCACCCCTGCAGCCATCCTTTTTTTCAAAATGTATAAAAAAGGTAGGCTCGTTTTCGGTGCGACCATCCCTTATAGAAACTATATTGTCTGTACCATTGGTATAGTCGCCAGAAAAACGGTGCAATCTTGCCATTGTATCAATGGGGTTGATCAGTTCGCGCTCACTATCGTCCAGCAGGTCGGTCATTATCAACACAAAATCTTTAGCTTCTTCATTATACACATACACATCTTTTCCTTCTATGGCCACATCATCCTCATTTCGGCTTGTAATGCCACGTGTGATGGATTGCGATTTGTCAACAATGCTATGCTGGTATGTTTTGCTTTTATTATCCGGTATTAAGAAAGGAAATGAAGCGCCGTAGGATTTGTCTTTGTTAAAAACCGTAAGCATAGCTGCTTTTTGGGTACCACTTTCTGCTTTGATGATAAAGTAAGATTCACCGTCTTTGTTTTCAATTTTTGCCAGTGGTACAAATTTAACCTTGCTGGCCTTGCCCACCAGTTTTTGCTTTACACTGTCGGGAATGAGGGACAAAAACTGTACGTTGCGTATGCCTGCTGTATCTTTATTTGCCAAAAAAGCGGTATCGGAAAGCTGGTAAGGCAATGATGCTTCCTTAAAACGTTTAGAAAAGTTATCGTAATTGAAATCGCCGTTTTCCTCTTCTTCTGTTTCGTTGCTGCCACCGCCGCCGCAGGCAGCCATAGCAATCATCAATAAAAATATGCCCAGCCTTTTCATAAATCTTATTTATTGTAAAATAAAAGAATTAAAGCTAAAATAGGGCCTAAATGCAGTAGATGCACCATATTTGAATAATAATTTTTAGATTTGTCTAAAAATAAAATTAGAGGTCTTGAAACTTACATGGAGCGAAGAAAATTACCTGAAAACGATTTTTCACCTGCAGCAGGGGCAGGAAGCGGTAAGTACCAACGCAGTAGCTGATAAGTTGCAGACACGGGCTGCTTCTGTAACCGATATGCTTAAAAAGCTGAATGCTAAAAAGCTGCTGCATTATAAGCCCTATTACGGCTTTTACCTTAGTGCCGAAGGGAAAAAGATGGCCATGCACATTATTCGGCGGCACCGGCTCTGGGAGGTATTTCTTTCCCAAAAACTGGGGTTTGGTTGGGATGAGGTGCATGTGCTGGCCGAAGAACTGGAACACCTGAGTAACAAAAAGCTGATTGACAGGCTGGATGAATACCTGGGCTTTCCGGCTACCGATCCGCATGGCGACCCTATACCCGACAGCAAAGGAAAGTTGGTGCAGGCCGACCAGATAAGCCTGAACGAGCTGCCCGTGCAGCAGCCTGCATTATTGGTAAGTGTTTCCAACCAAAGCAAGGAGCTGTTGGAAGACCTTACCGAAAAGAAAATTGCCATCGGCACTAAAATAGAAGTGCGCAAAAAATCGCTTTTTGATGAATCACTGGAAATAAAAGTGCGCAACAAGCATCTGACGCTGACCGCACAACTGGCCAAACACCTTTATGTAAAAATCATTTAGAATGGAACAATTAGAACAGTTTTTAACCCGGATCGGACCTATTTACGCCGCCGTACTGGCCACCACATTTACCTGGCTGGTAACAGCGGCAGGCGCTTCTTTAGTTTTCTTTTTTAAAACGCTCAACAGAAATGTGCTGGACCCTATGCTTGGCTTTACAGGCGGTGTCATGGTGGCCGCATCTTTCTGGTCGCTGCTCAATCCTGCTATTGAAATGTCCGAAAAAATGTATCCCGGCTGGAGCTGGATGCCGGCTGCGGTTGGTTTTTTGCTGGGCTCTCTATTTCTTTTTGGTATGGATAAATTCATGCCGCATCTACACATCAATTTTGGCGAAAGCGAAAAAGAGGGTATCAAAACGCACTGGCACAAAACCACACTTTTGGTATTGGCCATCACGCTGCATAATATTCCGGAAGGATTGGCCGTGGGTGTGCTTTTTGGCGCATCGGGCATGGGCATAGAAGGTGCCAGCGTGTCTGCCGCAATGGCGCTGGCTATAGGTATTGGACTGCAAAATTTCCCCGAAGGCATTGCCGTGGCTATGCCACTGCGCCGTCATGGTGTGAGCCGCCGAAAAAGTTTTTGGTATGGTCAATTGTCAGCTATTGTAGAACCGGTTGCCGGCCTGGTGGGTGCAGTGGCCGTTATTTATATGCAACCCATTTTACCTTTTGCACTGGCCTTTGCTGCAGGCGCCATGATTTACGTGGTGGTGGAAGAAGTGATACCTGAAACACAGCGCGATAAATTTACCGATCGCTCCGTGCTGGGCTTTATCGGCGGCTTTTTGGTGATGATGATTTTGGATGTGGCTTTAGGATAAACTTCAATGTAAAAATCAAAAGGAAAAATAGACGTTTCAATTAAAGTCAAAAGTGAAAAATGAAAACCAAAAAATGAAGTGAAAGCAGCTAAGAAAAAGCATTTTATAAAGTGAAATGTAATTAGTACAACTAAAAGTTTGTACAAAAGGAAAAAGAGACGTATAAAAACGTCTCTTTTTCCTTTTGTAAACTTCTGCAAACTTTTTAAATGCGTTTATGTTTCCTTTTTACAGCCTTCAATCTTACATTTTTAAAACGTCTGTTTTTCCTTTTGGCTTACAACACGCCTTTAGTGGATGGCAGCTGGTTGTTTTCCAAGTCGCGCTTTATGGCCATTTTTACAGCCTTAGCAAATGCCTTGAATATAGCCTCAATTTTATGATGCTCATTATCGCCACGGCAAAAAATATTAAGGTTGCAGCGGGCCGCATCGGAAAACGATTTAAAGAAATGATAGAACATTTCGGTGGGCACATCTCCTACTCTTTCGCGGTGAAAATCGGCGTTCCAAACAATCCATGGTCGGCCGCCAAAATCAATCAGCACTTTGGCTTCCGCATCGTCCATCGGCAGTGCAAAGCCATATCTTTCAATTCCTTTTTTATTGCCCAGCGCCTGCAGGAAAGCTTCACCCAATGCAATGCCTGTATCTTCCACCGTATGGTGTTCATCTATGTGCAGATCACCTTTAGCTTCAATGGTTAGGTCAAGCCCTCCATGACGCGCTATCTGGTCCAGCATATGGTCAAAAAAGTGCAGGCCCGTTTTTATGGATGCCTTTCCGATGCCATCCAGGTTCAAAGTGATATCAATGCTGGTTTCCGCTGTTTTACGCTGGTGTGTGATTTCTCTTTTGCCACCTTTCAAAAATTCGTAGATGGCTTTCCAGCTTTGCGTTTCCAGTGCCACTACTTCATTCAATGCATTTGCTTCATCACTTATTTCTGCAGCGCCCAGCTCCGGGTTATTATTGATCCAGATGGCTTTACAGTCTAAATTTTTAGCCAGTTGTACATCGGTTATGCGGTCGCCAATCACAAACGAGTTTTTGATATCGTATTCTGGGTTGTCCAGGTATTCGCCAAACATGCCAATACCGGGTTTGCGCGTGTGCAGCCCTTCGTGTGGAAAGCTTCGGTCTATATGCTCTTTATTGAACTTAACACCTTCAGATGCAAAGGCGCTCATAATTAAATTATGAATAGGCCAGAAATGGTGCTCCGGAAAAGCATCGGTTCCCAATCCATCCTGGTTGCTTACCAGCACCAGTTCATAATCCAGTTCTTCCGCTATTTTAATCATGTATTTTAACACCTGCGGGTAAAAACTTACCTTGTCAAAAGAGTCGATCTGATAGGTAGGCGGGTATTCTGCTATTAGGGTGCCATCACGGTCAATAAACAATACTTTTTTCATGCTGGTTATTTCATTTTTTTTCGTGCTGCTTTAATATCGGCAGGTGTTACGGCACTTTCTTTATTACCAAAATCATTTCGGATATAAGTGAGCACATCAGCTATTTGCTGGTCAGTGAGGTGCGCCTGTGGCGGCATCACGTTGTTAAAAGTTTCACCATCTATTTCCACCTCCCCGCGAGACCCCTGTAGCACTACCTGCGCCAGGTAGGCCTTGCTGCTTTTGATGCCGGGTGTTTGACTTAAAGGCGGGTTTAAATTGGGCACGCCGGAACCGTCCGACTGGTGGCAGGCCACGCAATGATTGATGTAAACCGTTTTGCCTTTGCTGATGGATATTGCTATAGCATTTGAGCGTTTAGATGATACTGATTTTCCCTGTGCAAAAGTGATCAAACAGCAAAATGAAAATGCCATTGAGAAAAGAAACTTCATTGATTGTTTATTTAGCATAGGTAATTTTCCAGATAGTGCCTTTGGCATCGTCTGTTACATATAAAGCACCGTCGGGGCCTTGTGCCAGCCCGCACGGGCGATATTTTGCATTGCGCGGGTTGGTAATGGTTTCCGTGCCGGCAAATCCATCGGCAAAAATTTCCCATTCACCACTTGGCTTGCCATCTTTAAAAGGGACAAAAGCTACCAAATAACCCGACTGCGGCAGCGGTGCGCGGTTCCACGAACCATGGAATGCAATGAAGGCACCATTCCTGTATTTTTCAGGAAACTGGTTACCGGTGTAAAATAGCAAGGCATTGGGTGCAATATGCGCCGGGAAGGCTACCACGGGTTGTTCCACATCGGCACAGCGGCCAGTTTGTTTGCCATCGCCGCCATACTCTGGCGCCAGCACTTTCTTTTTTTGATAAGGATCGAAATAACAATAAGGCCAGCCAAAATTTGCGCCTGCTTTTTTCACTTCAAACATTTCCTCGGCTGGCAGGTCGGCACTTTGCTGCTCATTGTACATTTCAGGATAAAGATTGTTCAATTGATCACGGCCATGTTGCATTACAAAAAGCGTGTTGGTATTTTCGTTCCAGTCAAGTCCTACTACATTACGTAAACCGGTAGCATAGCGTACACCTTGCTCATACGACTGATCTTTACCATCTGCTTTGAACTGCCAGATACCGCCGGCTTTTTCCAATATAGGGCAAGGGTCCTGGCCGGGTGAACCCTTCGTACGATCTTGTGCCTGGCAGGCATTGGATGGTGCACCAATGTTTACATAAATATTTCCGGCATTATCCAGCGCTATTGATTTGGAGTTGTGCTGTCTTTGATCCAACAAACCCGTAATAATGCGTTCTGGAGCATTTTTGTCGATCACTTCTCCCCTTTCATTTAAGTTATAGCGAAACACTTCGCTGTTGGAGGAGGCATAGAGATAAGAACCTTTAATAGCAATGCCGGTGCCGGGATAATTTCCAAAAAAAGTGGAATCTTCGGCCACGCCGTCACCGTTGTTGTCTTTTAATTGTACGATGCCATTGCCATTGCGCAGGCGATTAAGTTTTACATAAACCGTGCCCTTAGGATGTACGGCAATGTGCCGGGCCGCGCCTATATTTTCCGCAACTACGGTAGCGCCAAAACCTGCTGGCAACTTTACATTCGACTGTGCATTGGCATTGAAGTTTGCCATGGCAAAACCAGTCATAAAAACGTACAAAATTCCTTTTGAAGCAGAACTATTCATGACATGTTGAATTAAGAATTCTCAAGTTACTTTACCGTTTCGGAAAACTGCTGCAGCTGCGTTAATAAATCTTTATTTTCCTTTTCTGTTCCCACAGTAATCCGCAAGCAGCCTTCACACAGCAACACATTACTACGGTTGCGCACAATGGTGCCTTTTTCTTTTAAATAATTATAGATTGCATTGGCATAGCCTACCTGCACCAGCAAAAAGTTGGCGTCTGACGGATGCACCTGCTGTACAATAGAAAGCTTATCCAGTTCCTTTGCCAATTTTTCCCTTTCTTCAACAATGGTCTTAATCATTTCGTTCACATCCTCTAGATTATTCAGTGCTTTCAGGGCCAGCTCCTGCGTAGCTGCATTGATGTTGTAGGGCGGCTTTATTTTATTTAAGATGTTGATGATTTCGTCAGAAGCTATCGTCATACCCAGACGTAAGGCTGCTAATCCCCAGGCTTTTGAGAAGGTTTGCAAAATCACCAAGTTGGGATACTCCGCCAACTCCGCCACAAAAGAACGCTGCCGGCTGAAGTTGATGTAGGCTTCATCAATCACTACCAATCCATCAAAAGCATTTAATATCGTTTCCAAGTCCTGCCGATTTAAGCTGTTGCCCGTAGGGTTATTGGGTGAGCAGAAAAACAAGATTTTGGTGGCCGCATCCACTTCTTCCTGCAGGGCTTCCATATCCAGTTGGTATTCCTTTGTCAGCGGAATTTTAATCACATCCACGCCATTGATATTGGCATAAACTTCATACATTCCATAGGTGGGCGGACAAATCACCACGTTGTCTTTTCCGGGCTCGCAAAAGGCGCGTATCAGCAGGTCAATACATTCATCGCTGCCGTTGCCCAGCAAAATATTTTCAGGTGAAATATTCTTTATACTACCAATCTTTTTTTTAAGTTCCCACTGCAGCGGGTCGGGGTAGCGGTTGTACCATTTGGTAAGCGGCGAGCCATAGCTGTTTTCGTTGGCATCCAGGTATATTTTAGCTTCACCTTTAAACTCGTCGCGTGCGGAAGAATAAGGCGTGAGCTTTTTTATATTTTCCCTTACCAGGTTATCTAAATCAAAATTCATGTTATTGAGTTATCAGCTTTTAATATTTTTTATAAATGTTTGCAACTTGTCATGAACAAGGCAAAGATGAAAAGGCCAAAAGGAAAAAGAGACGTTTTTAAAACCTCTGATTTTCCTTTTATTTCAATCGTACACGAACCGCTTCGGCATGCGCCTTCAAGCCCTCTTCCTCAGCCATTTGTATAACAGTGGGCGCAATAGCCTGCAAACCTTCCTGCGTCAATTTTTGATAGGTAATTTTTTTGGTAAAGCTATCGAGGTTAAGTCCGCTATAAGCTTTGGCAAACGCATTGGTGGGCAATGTATGATTGGTACCGCTGGCATAATCGCCTACACTCTCCGGCGAATAATGGCCAATAAATACCGACCCGGCATTGGTGATTTGTTGCGCTACTTCGTCTGCATCTTTACAGGCCAGTATCAGGTGCTCGGCGGCATATTCATTCACCAGTTCAATGGCTTCTTCCCTGCTTTCCATTATAATGGCTTTGCTGTTGTCCAGTGCTTTTAAAGCCAGCTCTTTTCTTGGTAAAAAGTTTAATTGGCTTTCCAATTCCCTATTTACATTTTCCACCAATTCCCGACTGATGCTTACCAATAACACTTGGCTGTCGGCGCCATGTTCCGCTTGAGAAAGCAGATCGGCCGCCACAAATGCTGCGACCGCGGTTTCGTCTGCCAGCACACACACTTCGCTAGGGCCGGCCGGCATATCAAGAGCTACACCTTTCATTTGTACCAATTGCTTAGCAGCCGTTACATATTGGTTGCCGGGGCCAAAAATTTTATATACGGCTGGGATGGTTTGCGTACCAAAAGCCATTGCAGCAATGGCTTGCGCACCGCCAATTTTATAAATGGTGGTAACGCCAGACAGTTGTGCGGTATATAAAATAGCAGGATGCACTTTCCCTTTTTTATTTGCAGGGGTGCACAAAATAATTTGCTTGCAACCCGCCAGCTTTGCCGGTACGGCCAGCATCAGCACGGTGGAAAAAAGAGGTGCGGTACCGCCCGGAATGTACAGTCCTACTTTATCAATGCCTACCGATTTTTGCCAGCATTGCACGCCGGGCATTGTTGTTATTACTTCTGGTGTTGACTGCTGCGACCGGTGAAAGGTTTCAATATTTTTCTTAGCCTGTTGAATGGCATTTTTTAAATCACTATTGAGTTCTGTTTCTGCTGCAACAAATTCTTCTTCACGCACCAGCAATCCATCCAACTCTATACCATCAAATTGCTTTGAAAAATTCCTGATCGCCAGGTCACCATCTTCTTTTACGGCTTGCAATATTTCCTCTACTTTGGCTATTACGGCTGCATTGTCCACATAAGGCCGCTGCAATATTTCTTTCCAATGCTTTTTTTCCGGTTGTACAACAATCTTCATAAAACGTCTCTTTTTCCTTTTAAAGCTTATACAATCATTTTTTCAATTGGAACCACCAAAATGCCTTGTGCGCCGGCTTCTTTCAGCTGCTCTATTTTTTCCCAAAATTCATCTTCACTTAATACGCTGTGCACCGAACTCCAGCCTTCTTCTGCCAGTGGCAACACTGTTGGGCTCTTCATGCCAGGTAGTAAACTGATGATTTTATCGAGTGATTGATTAGGTGCATTCAGCAAAACATATTTATTGTTGGTGGCTTTTTTCACCGCCCGGATGCGGAATAGCAGTTGTGCCAGCAGCTTCTCCTGTTCGGGCAGCAGCGTATTGTTTTTAATCAGTACAGCCTGGCTTTTTAAAATGGTTTGCACTTCCTGCAGGCCGTTCATAAAAAGTGTTGAGCCGCTGCTTACCAGGTCGCACACGGCATCGGCCAGCCCAATGCCGGGTGCCAGTTCTACCGA
>CBDTUH010000120.1:0-9568 GCA_965363375.1 uncultured bacterium | reverse complement strand
GACAACATTACCCACGATTTATCCCGCCGGGACTTTACCATCAACGCCATGGCGGTAAGTTTGAATAAAGAAAACTTTGGCGAGCTGGTAGACCCCTTTAATGGGCTACAGGACCTGCAAAACAAAATCATCAAAACACCTTTAGATCCTGCCACTACTTTTAGCGATGATCCATTGCGTATGATGCGCGCCATCCGCTTTGCCACGCAGCTGCAGTTTACCATTGAAGAAAAAACACTGGCCGCCATTAAAGAAAACAGACAGCGTATTTCTATTATTTCGCAGGAACGCATAACGGACGAACTCAATAAGATTATCCTTTCTAAAAAGCCATCCATTGGTTTTAAAATATTATTTGATACCGGGCTATTAAAGATCATTTTTCCGCAAATGGTGGAGCTGGCCGGAGCCGAGTTTATTGATGGTAAAGGGCATAAAGACAATTTTTATCATACGCTGCAGGTTCTGGATAATGTGGCAAAGCGAAGCAACAATCTTTGGCTGCGATGGGCCGCGATACTGCACGACATTGCCAAGCCGGCCACCAAGCGTTTTGAAGAAGGCATTGGCTGGACCTTTCATGGACATGAAGTGGTAGGAGGCCGAATGGTTCCCAAGATTTTCAATAAGCTGAAACTGCCGCTGGGCGAGAACATGAAATACGTGAAAAAGCTGGTAGAGCTGCACCTGAGGCCTATAGGGCTTGCCAAAGAAGATATAACCGACTCGGCCATGCGACGCATTTTGTTTGATGCCGGCGACGATTTTGAAGACCTGATGATGCTTTGCGAGTCGGACATAACGTCTAAAAATCCTTTTAAAGTAAAAAAATACCTGGAAAACTTTGAGCTGGTAAAGCAGCGTTGCCACGAGGTGGAAGAATCGGACCGCATTCGCAACTGGCAGCCACCCGTAAGCGGCGAAATGATTATGCTGGCTTTTGGAATTGGCCCTTCCAAACCCGTAGGGCTGATAAAAGATGCCATTAAAGAAGCCATACTGGAAGGTGAAATTCCCAACACCTTTGAAGCCGCTTATCAATACATGCTGCAAAAAGGAAAAGAATACGGCCTGACGCCACAAAACTAAAACGCTTTTAATTACTTTTGATATTCACCAACCACCAAAAACAGCCTATGGCCATACTGAAATTCAGGGTTTATTTCGAAGAAGATGATAGTGTTTACCGTGATATAGCCATTCGTCATACGCAAAGTTTTAAAGACCTGCACGAGGCTATTTTAAAGGCTTTTGAATTTGATACGAAACACAGCGCCACTTTTTTTCGGAGTAATGACAACTGGCAGCGCGGCCGCGAAATTTCGCTGGAGGTGTACGATAACAGGGCTTACAAAGCAGCGCCGCTGCTGATGCAGGAAACCACCATTGGCTCTGAAATTAAAGACCCGAACCAAAAGTTTATTTACCTGTACGATTTTGTAAAAGGGTGGACCTTTCTGGTGGAACTGATCAACGTAACAAAAGAAGAAAACGGCAAGCTGACCTACCCGGCCATGGTGCGTAAAGAAGGTATTCCGCCGAGCCAGTATGGTACTAAAAGTTTGCTGGGTGAAAAGTTTGCTGATGTAGAAGAAAAATACGACCTGGGCAAAGGTGCGGAAGGTTTTGGCGAAGAAGGTGAAGACGGAGAAAGTAGCGGCGACAGCTTTGATGACGGTGGTGGCGAGGATACAAATGAAGACTTTTAAAACGTCTCTTTTCCCTTTTAAATTTTACATTTTTCATTTTCAAAACGTGTCTTTTTCCTTTTTAAATAAAAACTCCGCCCTTTGCGGAGTTTTGTTTTAGCGAGTACATGCAAACCAAAAATAAAACCGTTATTGTTATTGCAGGTCCGACAGCTGTAGGCAAAACTGCTGTTGCCATACAGATAGCAAAAAAGCTGGGTACGGAAATTATTTCTGCCGACAGCCGTCAATGCTATAAAGAAATGAATATTGGCGTGGCGCGGCCATCGTCAGAGGAGCTGGCTGAAGTAAAACATCATTTCATTGCATCGCATAGCATTCATCAAAAAGTAACGGCTGCCACTTTTGAAGCTTATGCATTGGAAGAAGCGGAACTGCTTTTCAAAGAACAGCAAACGGTTGTTATGGTGGGCGGCACCGGCCTTTACATAAAAGCTTTCTGTGAGGGTTTGGATGCCATTCCCGAAATACCCGAAGAGCTTAGAAAAAAACTGGTTGACGAATATAATCAGCAAGGCTTACAATGGCTGCAAAACCGTGTAGCGGAAGCCGACCCGCAATTTATTGCTTCAGGCGAAACACAAAATCCACACCGGTTGTTACGCGCACTTGAAGTAAAAGAAGCAACCGGGCAATCGATTCTTTTTTTTAGAAAAGGTAATAAGAAAGAACGGCCATTTGATTTGGTAAAAATAGCCCTGCAATTGCCAAAGGAACAACTGCACCATAATATTAACAATAGAGTAGACCAGATGATGGCGCAGGGCTTACTGCAGGAAGTAAAAAACTTGATGCCTTTCCAGCATTTGCCGGCATTGCAAACGGTTGGCTACCGCGAGCTTTTTGATCATTTGAATGGAGAAATTACTTTGCCGGAAGCCGTAGAAGCGATCAAAAAAAATACAAGGCAGTATGCCAAGCGACAAATGACCTGGTTTAAAAAAGATACCTCTTTTCAATGGTATGCACCTCCAGATATCGATAATATTTTTCATTAAATTCAAACCCATTGACCCCCGGGTATGATTTTATTGTAATTATCGTTTTTGATAATACAATTGTTTTAAAACCCAGAATTGTTGAAATGGATCTATCAAAAGCATTGCAATTAATTGAACAAAAGTTAACAACCTGGTTCCGTGATTTTGTAAAACTGATGCCCAACCTGCTTTTGGCAGCATTAGTTCTTGCTATCGGTTTATACCTTTCCAAACTGGCACGTAATGTTTCAAAACGGGCTGCAAACCGGCTTTCTCATGGAGGCGTTATTACCAACCTGGTCAGTTCCTTTATTTATATAGTGTGCATAGGCGTTTCGTTTTTTGTAGCGCTCAGTATTTTGGGATTGGATAAAGCAGTTACTTCATTGCTGGCAGGTGCCGGTATTGTTGGTATTGCGCTTGCTTTTGCTTTTCAGGATATAGCAGCTAACTTTATGTCAGGCATTCTGATCATTATCCGTAAACCTTTGCGCGTTGGCGATATTGTTAAGGTGCAGGATTATATGGGTAAGGTTACAACTGTGACCTTGCGCGATATTGTGCTACTTACTTTCCAGGGACAAATGGTCATTATTCCGAACAAGGAAGTGTTTCAAAACCCGATTGAAAATTTTTCGCTTTTGGGGAGAAGACGCATGGATCTTACAGTAGGCGTATCATATGGTGAAGACCTTCAAAAGGTAAAAGAAATCACTTTAAAAGCAGTTGAAGGAATTACCGGGCTATCAGATAACGACAAGACCACATTATTTTTTGAAGCATTCAATGATAGTTCCATTGATTTTTCTCTGCGTATCTGGGTTGCCACGCCCGATCAACCCGATTATCTGCGTGTGCGAGATGATGCAATACTGAGGATTAAAAAAGCTTATGATGAGGCTGGAATTACCATTCCGTTTCCAATACGAACATTGGATTTTGGAATTAAGGGTGGAAAGGAGCTTTCAGAAATGCAATTGCAGCTAAATAGTTCAGATATAAGTAAGTAGTTCCTAGATGGATTTGCAATGAATTTGAACCATTCGTTAAACAATTTGTTAAAAAGAAGGTTACATTGGCTCTGGCAAGATGCCACAAACGTATTCTAATCTGGCTTTAATGATTTAAGGGTGATAAGATTTTAACTTTACGCCTTTCTTAGGTCACCACAACATTTGATAGAACAGTTTGTTTTACAATCTGTTTTTCAACCATTGGTAAGTGTCCCACAATACACTTTCCTTAACCCTTAATATAATGAAACGAATACTACTTTTATTTGTAGGAAGTTTTTTGCTTTCAACAACTTTTGCTCAAATTGATGGTGAGCCGCCTGCCATTGTTTCGCAGGAAATTAAACTGAACACCAGCCGGCTTTATGGTAAAGTGCTGGACAATAAAACAGCCCGCGGCCTGGATGCTATTACTGTTCAGTTATATGCAATCATGCGCGATAGTGCCCGCGGTTCTGCCAAAGACAGCCTGGTAGGCAGTATGTTCACCAAAAGCAACGGCGACTTTTCTTTTACCAACCTGCCCGCTGCCGATAGCCTGCGGCTGGTTATTTCAGCTGTTGGTTTTGTCAACCATGCGGAAACATTTATACTAAATACGAGTCCATTTGTTCAGGGCGGTTATGAAAAAGATATGGGCAATATTGCACTGGAGCAGGATGTGCAGATAATGGCTGGTGTAACGGTAGTAGCACAGCGCCCTGCTCTGGAAATGGGTATTGACCGAAAAGTATTTAATGTAGACAAAGCCCTAACTGCAACAGGCGGTACAGCTATAGATGTAATGAAAAACATTCCTTCCGTATCGGTTGATGTAGAAGGCAATGTGCAGCTGCGCAGCAGCTCGCCGCAAATATTTGTAGATGGCAGGCCCACCATTTTAACCCTTGATCAAATTCCTGCAGATAACATTGAAAGGGTAGAGCTCATCACCAATCCATCTGCCCGCTTTGATGCGGCCAGCACCGGAGGCATCATCAACGTGGTTTTAAAAAGAAATAAAAGAGTTGGCTTAAACGGTATTGCCTTAATTGGTGCCGGCGCACCCGATGTGCTCACCGGAAACCTAAGCTTGAACGCCCGGCAGGGAAAATTCAATTTCTTTGTCAGCGGCAACTTCAACCAGTCGGGTGGTAAAGCAGAAAGCCGCGCATTCCGACAAAACAAAAAAGGTGGCCAGATTACAGATTATTTCAACCGCTTTTCTACCAACGATCGTCTTCGCCGTTTTGGTTCTGCACGTTTTGGCCTAGACTTTTTTATGGACAACCGTAATACCTTTTCTATCACGCAAAATATTGTGGATGGAAAGTTTAGCAGCAACGAAGTGCAGCGGCAGGAATACCTTGACATTAACAATTACCTGACACAGCTAGGCAGCCGCTTTTCCGATAATGAATCTAATTTTAATCGATACAATTCTCAGCTCAACTTTACCCATAAGTTTCCGGAAGATGGTAAAGAGCTTTCTGCCAACATCAATTACAATTATGGTTCTGGGGGTAGCAACAGCTTCATCACCAACGATTTTTTTAAACCCGATGGCACATCGCAGGGCGCGCCTGCCCGCATTCGCAATGCTGGCTCTAATGATAATGACCAGGTAACTTTCCAGGTTGATTTTGTGAATCCGCAAGGTGAAAATTCTAAATTTGAAACCGGCCTGCGCAGTTATATCAACAAGCAACAAAGCCTGTTCTCCTCTTTTTCCGTTAATAATGGTGTAGAAACTAAACTGCCGCTGAGCAACAACTATGCTTTCAAGGAAATGGTAAACGCGTTTTATTTTACCTATGCTAATCAATGGAAAAACTGGCGCTATCAGGCCGGCCTTCGTGCTGAACATTCGAAGTTTGATGGCGAACTGGTGGATAGCGCGCAAAAGTTTGGCTACGAATACCCTAATACGTTCAGAAACATTTTTGATGCGCTTTTTCCTTCATTATTTATTACCAGGACCATTGGCGATAACAAGGAAGTGCAGGTGAATTATACACGTAGAATACGCCGTCCCAATTTCTGGCAGCTCAATCCTTTTATTGACATTAACGACCCGGTAAATATCAGCCGTGGTAACCCGCTGCTGCAACCCGAGTTTACCAACTCCATCGAGTTTAATTACAGCCAGCAATATCAAAAAGGAAACTTTTTAGGCGTGGTGTATTACCGAAACAACCAGCGTGATATTACAAGGTACAGCGATACCATCAGCAGAGCACAATACCTGCAGCTGAACAATGCCGCCATTGACTCCAATGCAATTTTAAATACGTTCATTAATGCCAACAGCACCAACAGGCTGGGTGCAGAGTTTACGCTGCAGCACAAGTTTGCACCCAACTTTGATATCACGCCTACCATTGACCTGCAATACCGAAAAGTAAATGCCAATGTAGGTGATTTGAACCTGAGTAACGAAGGATTTAGCTGGGAAACAAAGCTGATCGTGAACTATAAAATAGAAACGCCAAAGCCTTCACTTTTCAACAACCTGGGATTCCAGGTGATTGGTGAATACGAATCGCCAGAAGTGAACCCGCAAGGCCGCAACCTGGAGCAATATAGTGTAGACTTTGCCCTGCGCAAAGACTTGTTTTCAGAAAAGCGCGGCACGCTCACTTTTGCACTCAACGATGTGTTCAATACCAATCGTTATGGTTCTATTTACGATACCGAAACTTTTTACCAGGACTCTTACAGCCGCCGCAATGTGCGCAACTTCAGGGTTACATTTTCCTACAAGTTTGGCAACGCCGATTTCACCATTTTCAGAAGAAGCGAAGGCGGCAACAATGGAGATGATGATTAAAAGGAAAATGAGACGTTTGGAAAGTCGTCCGACTTCTGCCAATAAAATTTAAAAGGAAAAAGGGACGTTTCGAAAATGAAAAATTGAAATGAAGAATGCAAAAGGAAATGGAGACATTTTGATTTTCTATTCTTTCCATTTTCTATATTCGAAACACTTTGAAAGCAAAAAGAGACGTTTTTAATAGTGTAATAAAAAGGGCATCTTTTCAGATGCCCTTTTACTTTTATAGAAAACATGGTTGCTAAAATTTGAAGCCCAGCGTCATCATCACATTACCATTGGTATTTTTTACGCTTGCTATGTTATAATCAGCATATTGCAGGCGGTAAGGAATATGCACATCTTTGGTCATGGCATGCACATAGGTCAGGTCTACAAACATGCCTTTATGGCGGTAGCCCAGTCCACCACTCAGGTTAAGCCGGCTGCCTTTCTCACCGTTGATGTTCTGATACGGATTGCCATAATAAGCCGCACCGGCGCGCACCATAAAAGTAGTAAACTTTAGCTCGCCACCTACGCGCACATTCACGCTTCCTTTGTAAGCATTGTCTATAGCCTCATTCAGCTCGTTCAGATAGCTTTTGGTTTCATCATAAAAATAATCGTCAGAATCGGGCATAAAAGAAGCAGCCTTGTAATTGACATATTCAACATCGGCTGTTAAAAAACCGCGCTGCTCAATCTCGCGCAGCACATATGAAGCACTGGCAATAATCCGGTATGGCGTGGCCAGCATATACCTGAATTCGCCGGGACCATCGTTGAACAGTTCAGAAGTTTGGGTTTGTAAGCCTTCACCATTTTCCACATTGGCTGAAACAGTATTTGTATACGTGTCGGTGAGTGAGTAAATGGTTGGTGAGTGAAAGGCAAGCCCCAGGCGCACATATTCAATAGGCTTAAAAATCAAACCGGCTTTTAAATTGATGCCGGCGCCTTTGGTGCTCAATTTTTCAAAAGCGGTGGCAAAGTCAAAATTGTTATTGCCATTATCGGTAGCATCTACTTCGGTAAAGGTAGATTCTCTTTCATAATTCAAAAAAGGAATGCCTAAAGTGCCGCCCAGCATCAGCTTATCGCTGGCGCTTACCCCAAAGCCTAAGGCCACTTCATTAATTCCGCCCCAGGTTTGCAGCTTTTGCTCCTGCAGCAGTCCACTGGCCAGCAGGTTGGCCGAGCGGCTCTGAAAATCAAAAGCCCCATTGGTGCTGCCACCTACCGTATCTATCCAAAATGTATTAAAGGCAAGGCTGGTGCCGTAAATGTAATTAGGCCTGTAACGGGAATCATTGGGATCCAGGTTGCTGGCTACTACGTTGGCATCGCGGTCGTTGTTATTATGGATTTCCTCCAGGTATTTTTGCGAGTAGGAACTGCTTGTGTTGGTACCCCTGTAAAGAATATTGTTCTTGAAATTGCCACTGCGGTTGTAGGCAATACTGAAGGCGGCATTACGGCCCTTGCGGGTGCTGCCGGAGCCTAGTACAAAACCGGTGGTTCCGAAGGCAAAATTGTTTTCCTTAGCTTTTTCGTTCCGCTCCAGGTATTGGGTTTTGTTATTCTGAAAGCGGTAAATTGGAGAAATAGTAAGGTCGCCGGTCCGGTAAAAAGCAAGGCCAGCCGGGTTAACAAACGTAGCTGAAATATCGCCACCCAGCGAACCCATGGCACCACCAATAGCTTGTTGCCGTGCTGTGCCGCCTGGCACTGTCCACGAGTAGCGCAGGGCATCGCCCGGTTCCTGGGCAATAAGCGATTGAGCTGAAATAAAAGCACTGATGAGCAATATACTTTTTTTCATAAAGCTTTTTGTTATTTGTTTTCTTTCAGGTTCGGCATAATAAGCCCTGTAGCCTTGTTTGATAAAAGAAGCTACTGTTGTCTGAATTGGTTTTTATCGGAAATAAAGGTTAGAATTTTCGAACGCCTGCATTGCCGCTTTTGCCTGAGCTGGAGCCGCTGCTGGAGTTGTTATTGCTGCTGCTTGACGATTGCGTACGTGCTGGTGTACTGCTGCTTGATGATGAATTGCTGTTGCCAAACACACTGCGCATATTGCTTCCGGTATTGGCACTGGGCGTGCCATAGCTAGGCCTGCCGGCGCTGCCATTGTTGGAAAATACGCGTTTGCCGTTGCTGTTGCTTACGCGCGGGCTGTTGCCATTTGGAGCCGGGTTGTTATATACATTCAGATTATGCTGGCGGGGTCTATTGTAGTTAGAGGATTTAGGCGTAACCACATAAACCGGAGTTCCGTATTTATTGCCGTAAGGATTGTAATAGCTGTATGGGTTGTAATAATAATTCCAGGTGTTGTAATAGTTCCAGGGACTGTGGCCTATATAAAAATTATTATAGCGGTTGTAATAGTAATTATAAGCAATAGGGTCGTTATAATAATAGGAAAGATCTGACCATAAGCGACGGTTGCGCACCTTCATGCGCAGGTAACGATCGTCTTCGCTTTCTTCATACCTGTATTTATTCTGCTTACTTTCCATGCGCACATACTCATTCTGCGGACGCTCCGGTGAAAAATATACATCATCAGGTGTTTGTCCGGAGTTATAGGCCGTGCTGCAACCTGTTACAAAAAGTGCGAGGGAAAGTAAAGGTAAAAATGATTTCATGGCAGATCGATTTAAACGGTTAAAACGGATGCATTACATTTGCTGCTTGCCAATATGTTTGCCATCACACCTTAAATTTCAATATTTTGATGTTAATATAATGGTAAAGGTAAATGTTTAATTTAATTTTATGAGTAAGGCTATTACGTCGCGTTCGCAGGATTATTCTCAATGGTATAACGACCTGGTTATTAAAGGAAATCTGGCAGATTATTCGGCCGTGCGTGGCTGCATGGTTATTAAGCCATATGGTTTCTCACTTTGGGAGAATATGCGGGATGTTTTGGACAGAATGTTCAAGGAAACCGGTCATCAGAATGCTTATTTCCCGCTGTTTGTTCCTAAAAGTTTATTTGAAGCTGAAGAGAAAAATGCAGAAGGTTTTGCCAAGGAATGTGCCGTGGTCACACACTATCGCTTA
>CBDTUH010000119.1:0-9609 GCA_965363375.1 uncultured bacterium | reverse complement strand
GCCTGGGTTACTACGCAGACGGGAGAAGATTGGTTTTTGCATTTTCAGGACAAAGGCGCTTATGGCCGTATTGTGCACCTGCAGCCGATGAAGTGGCTGGCCGACTGGCCTGTAATGGGTATTGATAAGGACGGCAATGGCATTGGCGAGCCGGTACTGCAGCATAAAAAACCAAGCGTAGGTAAAAATTATCCTGTACAAACCCCGCCGGAAAGCGATGAATTTAACGATACCAAATTAGGCTTGCAATGGCAGTGGATGGCCAATCCCAAATCTACCTGGGCTTTTCCGCATGCGGCCAATGGCAGCCTGCGGCTTTATACGCAGCAGGTGCCGGCAGCAGCGCGCAACCTGTGGGAAGTGCCGAATGTGCTGCTGCAGAAATTTCCGGCCGAAACCTTTATGGTTACTACGAAAATAACAGTGAAATTCAATCCAAAGCTGACGGGTGAAAAAGCTGGCCTGGCGGTAATGGGGTTGAGTTATGCCAGCCTGACGCTGAAAAGTACAACAGATGGTGTGGAGTTGGTATATAGCGTGGGCAACGATGCCGACAAAGGAAAAGGGGAAGTGGAAAGGAAAATAAAGCATTTTACAGATGCTACTTTTTACCTGCGGGTGAAAGTGCTGCCGGGTGCCAAATGCACATTCAGCTATAGTGTAGATGGAAAAAGCTTTACCGAAGTGGGACATGTGTTTGAAGCTGAGCCTGGCCGGTGGACTGGTGCCCGCGTAGGGCTGTTTGCCACCCGCACTGCTACCACCAACGATGCCGGTTATGCTGACTTTGACTGGTTTCGTGTAGAGGAGGTAAAATAAAAACGTTTATTTTTCCTTTTAACTTTTTTGCGGTGCGGGATTGTAAATTACAATTTCGCACCGCTTTTTTATTCAGGTTATCAGGCCAAAATTAGAGTAGGATTTGTATGCTATAAAGAAGGTTTTGTATGTTGTTTTATTAGGAGTTTTAGCGTTCAGCAAAATAAAAAGTTAAGGTGTTCATGATTCAAAAAAAGGCATTCAAACACCCGTTTCCGCATGCGTTTGCTACGGTTGGTAAAACGCTTGTTTTTCCTTTTACAGCCCTCATTTTCATACCCGAAAGGCTGCAGTTCTTTTCCGGGAACGATTGCGGTAACGATTGCGTAAATAAATCATTCAAAATCATTTGCCAGAAGTAAAAAGGTTGGTAGACTTGTTATGGTATAATACGGATTGTGTCTCTGAATCAATGGATTTGCACACTCTGATACAAAGGTGATGCAACTGTATAAAGTCCTTTTTCAAATTTGCTCATATGAAAAAAACGCTTCTTTTTTCTTTTGTTCTTTTCGCCGGTATTTCCCTGAATGCACAAACCCCTAAAAAGCCAGTTGTTGAAAAAACTTCGTTCCGGAAAGACACGATTAATATTGTAAAGTTTGGAGCCGTTGCCGATGGCTTTACCCTGAACACCAAAAGCATTAACAATGCAATTGATGCCATCAGCAAGCGGGGCGGCGGCGTGGTGCTGGTGCCTACCGGCTTTTGGCTTACGGGTCCCATTGTGCTGAAAAGCAACGTGAACCTGCACCTGCAGCGCAATGCTATGCTGCAATTTCCAAGCGACTTCAACCAATACCCGCTGGTTGCCTCTAATTGGGAAGGGCTGCCGCAAATGCGCAACCAATCGCCCATTTCGGCCACCGGCGCCACCAACATTGCCATTACCGGCTTTGGCACCATTGACGGTGCCGGCGAAGCCTGGCGCATGGTGAAAAAAAGCAAACTCACCGAAAGCAACTGGAAAAAACTGGTTTCCACCGGCGGTGTGCTGAGCGAAGACAAGAAAACATGGTACCCCAGCGAAAGCTCCCTGAAAGGCTCTACCATAACCAATCCCGGAGTGATTTCGCCAGATAAAACCATGGCGTTTTATAAAGAAGTAAAAGATTTTCTGCGGCCCAACCTGCTGGTGCTTACCAATTGCAACCGCATTTTGCTGGAGGGCATAACTTTTCAAAACTCGCCCGCCTGGTGCCTGCACCCGCTAATGAGCCGCAACATCACCATCCGCAACATCAATGTAAAAAATCCATGGTATGCACAGAACGGCGATGGCCTGGATCTGGAATCGTGCAGCAACGTGCTGGTAGAAAACAGTGTGTTTGATGTGGGCGATGATGGTATTTGCATTAAGTCGGGCCGCGATGCCGAAGGCCGTAAACGGGGCATGCCTACCAAAGATGTGGTGATTCGCAACTGCACCGTGTATGCGGCACATGGCGGTTTTGTAATTGGCTCTGAAATGAGCGGCGGTGCCAACAACATCTGGGTGGACGATTGTACTTTTATTGGTACCGACATTGGCCTGCGTTTTAAAACTACGCGCGGTCGTGGTGGTATAGTGGAAAATATCTTCATCAACAACATTTATATGAAAGACATTATTGGTGAAGCCATTTTGTTTGACATGTATTATGCGGCACAAGACCCCATTGCACTGGCCGGGGAAAAACGCGAACCACCTAAAGTGCAGGCGCTGCCTGTAAGCGAAGAAACACCGCAGTTCCGCAATATTTACATCAATAACGTGGTAGCCAACGGTGCAGAGAAAGCCATTTTTGTGCGCGGCCTGCCGGAGATGAATGTGAAAAACATTGTAATGCAAAACATGATGCTGCAGGCAAAAGAAGGGCTTGATATGACCGAAGGCAGTGACATTACCCTGCGCAACGTAAAGATTTATACCAAGCAAACAGACCCGGTTTTGAACATCCACAACAGCAAAAACATTACGCTGGATAAAATAAATTACCTGCAAAATGCAGAACTGTTGATGAATGTGAGCGGTGAAAAAAGCAAGGGCATTCGCCTGGTAAACACCGATACCAAAGGCGCTAAAAAAGCGGTTGACTTTACCTATGGCGCTACCGATGCGGCTGTAAGTTCAAAAGGAAATTAAAGCATATCACGGATTACACGGATTATAAACACAGGATTGCGCGGATGGAATATCTGAACCACGATTTAGATTGATTGAATGGATTAAAAGGAAAATAAAGCGTTTTGAATATTCCGCTTAATCCATTCCAATGCTGATAATCCGCGGTTCAAAAGGAAAAGAAAGCGTTTTCAACTGTAGTTCGCTAATCCGCGAAATCTAATTTATAAAATCCGCGGAATCCGTGATACAAAACCCTTTAAAAAAGGGAACGAACATGAAGAAGATACTGACCTCTGTTTTTTTATTGATGATGCTGCAAAGCATCGGGCAGCCTCTGTCACAACAGGTGGCGCTCACTGCCATGCGGCTGTGGCCTGATTCGTTTGCTCTGGAGAACGACAAAGTAGCCAAATGGCGCTACGACCAGGGTGTGATTCTGAAAGGGATTGAAGGCATCTGGTACGCTACCGGTGATGCCAGGTGGTTTAACTATATTCAAAAAAGCATGGACTTTTATGTACAGCCTAACGGCAACATAAAAGGGTACAAGAAAAACGAATACAATATTGACCACATTAATAACGGCAAACTGCTGCTGACGCTGTACCGTGTGACCGGGAAAGAAAAATACAAGAAAGCAGTTGACCAATTGCGCGAACAGCTTAAAACGCATCCACGCACATCGGAAGGCGGCTTCTGGCATAAAAAAGTATATCCTGGACAAATGTGGCTGGATGGACTGTACATGGCCCAACCGTTTTATGCCGAATATGCGCAACTTTTTGGTGAGGACACCACCTTTAATGATGTGGCCAGACAATTTATATTGATGGAGCGCTATGCGCGAGACCCGAAGACGGGGCTCCTGTACCACGGATGGGACGAAACCCGCCAACAGCGCTGGGCTGATAAAACCACCGGCCGCTCGCCCAACGTGTGGGGACGCGCACTCGGCTGGTACGGCATGGCTATGGTAGATGCACTGGACTATTTTCCGCAAGGACACAAAGGCCGCGATTCTATTATTCAAATCCTGAACCGATTTGCAAAAAGCGTAACAAGCTTGCAGGATGCAAAAACAGGCTTGTGGTACGATGTGCCGACGCTGCCAAAAGAACCAAAAAACTATGTAGAGGCTTCGGTTTCCAACATGCTGGTTTATACGCTGGCGAAAGGTGTGCGCAAAGGCTATCTGCCAAAAAGTTACTTGAAGGCTGCACAAAGGGGCTGGCAAGGCATTGTCAAACAATTTATCAAAGTGGAAGAAGGCCAAACCAATTTGCATGGAACCGTTGCCGTTTCTGGTCTTGGTGGCGATAAAAATTACCGCGATGGTTCATTTGACTATTACATGAGCGAGCCAGTGATTGTGAACGATCCGAAAGGCATGGGGGCCTTTATCAAAGCTGCGGTAGAAATGGAAATGCTGCCTGCACAGAAAGTAGGTGCGGGCAAAACGGTGTTGTTGGATACCTATTACAACAACGAGTGGAAGAAAGACGCCAACGGTAAAATCATCCGCTATCATTATACCTGGGACGACCGCACCAATGGCGGCTTTGATTTTCTAGGGAAACTATTTGAAAGACAGGGCGCGCAACTGGGTTCATTACCCACGGCGCCCACGGCACAAAGTTTAAGCAACGCTGCTGTTTACATCATTGTTGACCCCGATACCGAAAAAGAAACCGAAAAGCCGGCTTTCATTCAGGCCGCGCACATCAACGCTATTAAGGATTGGGTGAAAGGCGGTGGTGTGCTGCTGCTGATGGGCAACGATGCCGGTAATGCCGAATTCACGCACTTTAATAACCTGGCAAAAACGTTTGGAATCTCTTTTAACGAAGACAACTTCAACATGGTGAAGAACAATGTTTTTGAGCAGGGTGCTGTAGCCGTGCCGCAGGGGCATAAAATATTTACAACGGCTAAAAACCTTTTTGTAAAAGAACTGGCTACACTGCAGGTGGGTAAAGGTGCTTATTGTACGCTGAAAAAAGAAGACAAAATTGTAGCAGCGGTCGCAGAATTTGGAAAGGGAAAAGTGTTTGCCATTGGCGATCCGTGGATTTATAACGAATATGTGGACGGACGCAAATTGCCTAAAGAGTTTGATAATTACAACGCAGCCAGCGACCTGGTAAAATGGCTGCTGCAGAACAGCAAAAGGTCGTAAAAGGAAAATGAAACGTTTTCTTGCCATCATCATTTATTCCGTCTTTTTTGTACAGGCTATCACTGGACAGGAGGGGACCATTTCGTTGCAGGTAACAGTAGATAAAAGCGGTAAAAGCGATTATAAATCCATTCAAGCCGCACTTAATAGCCTGCCCGATACATCAGCATTAACCCGCACCATTTTTATCCTCAACGGTGTGTACAACGAAAAACTGTACATCGAAAAGCACAACATCATTTTAATAGGGGAGAGCCGCGAAGGCGTTATCATCACCCAAAGTATTGCCCGCGACGAATGGCGCTGCAGTCACAACAACGACTGGGGCGTAGCCACCATCAATGTGGATGGTGACGACATTACACTGCAAAACCTGACGGTGGTAAATTCATTTGGTTTTGATTTTAAAGTTGACAAAGAACTTCCCTGCCCACAGGATACGGCAAACCCCATCAAACGCATTACAAAGAACAGCCACCAGATGGCGCTGCGTACCATGAACGGCAACCGCCTGCGCGCGCTTAACTGCCATTTCAAAGCCTGGGGCGGCGACACCGTAAGCCCCTGGGATGTGGAAAGCGGCATGTTTTATTTTAAAGACTGCATTATAGAAGGCGGTGTTGATTTTTACTGTCCGCGTGGCTGGGCCTGGGCAGAAAATTGTCATTTTGTAGTGCACTCCGGCGCAGCTGCCATCTGGCACGACGGCTCACGCCACGAAGATTCAAAAACCGTTTTAAAGAACTGCACCTTTGAAGGTTTTGATGGCTTTAATTTAGGCCGCTATCACCGCGATGCACAGTTTTACCTTATCAACTGCACCTTTCCGCAGAACATGGCAGATAAAGATATTTACCAGGTGCCAGGAAATAATATACAATGGGGCAGAAGGGTATACTACCACAACACCCACCGTACCGGCGGCGACTATGCCTGGCATAAAGACAACCTGCACTCCGCAAAAGGCGGCCCTTCTGTAAATGACATTACACCGCAATGGGTTTTTAAGGGTCGCTGGCATCCGGAAGAAACAAATGGGAAAGTGCATGCACGTTTACGAAAGAAAAATGAAGACGGCAGCTATGGACCTTTGCTGCAGCGCGACGTAATGCCGGCACAGCTACCCGCCAACAATTTTGCCTCCACACCTATCCCTTACTACCAAACCGAAGGACCTGCATGGGAAAACAACAAAGTAGGCTTCAGGCTATATCTTGATGTGCGGAATGGTAAAGATATTTTTGGCAAAACCACTCCGGCAATGGTGATGGATACCGTAGGTACCTTTGGCGACAAGTATTACCATCATTATGATGAGCGCTGGGGCATGGACATTTTGAAAGTAGGCCAAAGCTTAGGCGCCGGCGCCCTGGCGTTGCACATAAAAAATGGCGTTGTTGATTCGCTGGTTCGTTTGGGTGGAACAGCCGTTGGTGAAACGGTTTTTGAATTGGTGAAAGATGGACCGGACGAAGCTGTGATTCGTCTACACTACAACAACTGGAAAATATTGAGCAGAAGCTACAATGTGGTGGAAGAAATTTCCATACAGCCTGATACTTATTTTTACCAAAGCAAAGTAACCATCAGCGGCCTGAAGGGAGATGAAAGATTAGTGACTGGCATTGTAAACCTGAAAAACCTGCCTTCTTTTAAAGAAACGAAAGGTGGAAAAACAATTTTATTTACACACGGAAAACAAAGCGAGAACGGCGATTACTTGGGCATGGCCATTATAGCCGATGCACGCTTTCAGCCGCTGACCGGTAAAACGCCGGATGCCGGTGCTGCCATTACCAACACCTATACCATGAGCCTGAAGCCACAAAACGGGCAGCCGATGCTGTTTCGCTTTTATGCCGGTTGGGAAAAAACAGATTCCAGTTTTAAAGATAAAAAACGCTTCAAAAACCTTTTGCTGGCAGAAGCGGCCGCATGGAAACCTTAGTACGTTGTGCATTATGAAACTATCGCGTTACACATTAAAAAATATAGCATCTGCCGAACTTACGGTTCCGGATGCGTCCGTTTTTGAACTGCCCGAAAAAGTGCTGCAGTTTGGCACCGGCGTACTGTTGCGCGGCCTGCCCGATTATTTTATAGACAAGGCCAACCGGCAGGGTATTTTTAATGGCCGCATTGTGGTGGTGAAGTCAACCAGGCAGGGCGACCTTTCGCAGTTTGACCGGCAGGACGGCATGTACACCCTTTGTGTGCGCAGCAGCGAGGGACGTAAAGAAGAAGCGGAAAATATCATTGTTTCCTCTATCAGCCGTGTGCTAGATGCCAAAAAGGAGTGGGATGCAGTGCTGGAGTGTGCGCACAGCCAGCAAATGCAATTTATTATTTCCAACACAACCGAAGTAGGCATTGAACTGGTGCACGACAACATCCGCCAGCACCCGCCGCAGTCTTATCCCGGCAAGCTGCTTTCCTTTTTGTATGAACGCTTTAAGGCATTTGGCGGCAGTCCGCACAGCGGCATGGTTATACTGGCAACGGAGCTGATACCAAACAATGGCGAAAAGCTGGAAAGCATTGTGCTGGAGCTGGCCCACCTTAATAGCCTGGAAGATAGCTTTATTGACTGGCTGGAATGCTGCAATTTTTTCTGCAATACTTTAGTGGACCGAATTGTAACCGCACACGGTGCAGGCGAAAACCAAAAAGGATTAGAAGCGTTTTTAGGTTATGAAGATCCGCTGCTGATTGTGGCAGAAAAGCACCGGCTGTGGGCCATCGAGGCCAACGAAGATGTAGCACAAAAGCTCACTTTTGCACAAGTGGATGAAGGCATTGTTTTGCAACCCGACATTCAGGCCTACAGCGACCTTAAATTGCGCCTGCTGAATGGCGCGCATACATTTTCGGGAGCGCTGTCGCTGCTGGCGGGGCTTGAAACCGTTTCCCAATCAATGCAGCACCCTCTGATGTCGGCATACATCCGTCAATTGATGCACGACGAGATTGCCCCGGCCATACCGTCTTATATACCGCGCGCACGGGTTGATGCTTTTACCAAAAGGGTTTTGGAACGTTTTAGCAATGACGCAATCCGGCACGCGTGGCGAAACATTTGCCAGCATTTTTCACAGAAAATGAAAGAGCGTAATGTGCCTGTGCTGAAACAACATTACCTGCATACTGCCGAAGTTCCCCAACTAATGTCGCTGGGTTTTGCTGCGCACATATTGTACATGAAGTGCACAAAAGTGGATGGCAACTATGTGGGCGAAATGCAGGGTAAAGGCTATGTGGTGCAAGACGAACGCACCCTCTTTTATGCAAAGGCATGGGCAAAAGGCAATCCCGCACAGGCAGTGCACACCGTATTGTGCGACGAAGCCTTTTGGGGAATTAACCTGAGCGAACTGCCCCTTTTTGAAGAAACCGTAATCAAACATATTGATGCACTGCTGCAGGGCAAAGTGTTACAAAGCATCGAGCAAGCACTGCAACAGGCTCAAACCGTATAAATGTTTTTAACATGAAAAAAAGTATTCTAAAAGTACATCCTACCGATAACGTTATTGTGGCGCTGCGCGACCTTGCAAAAGGAGAGCAGGTGCAACTGAACGGCCATTCCTATACTGTGATAGAAGATGTTCCGGCCAAGCATAAATTTACCGAAAGCACCTTGCAGCCAGGCGACGAGATACACATGTACGGCGTACTGGTGGGCAAGGCGCAGCACGAAATTCCGGCGGGCGCGCGCATCTCTACCAGCAATGTAAAACACGCTTCTAATCCCTTTCAACTGGGGGCACGCCGTATTGAGTGGAACAAGCCCGATGTGGAGGCGCTGAAAAGCAAAACCTTCAACGGCTTTCACCGCAGCGATGGCAGCGTGGGCACCGCCAACTACTGGCTGGTGATTCCGCTGGTGTTCTGCGAGAACCGCAACATCGAAGTAATGAAAGAAGCGCTGGTGGATGAACTGGGTTATGGCCGTCCCAAAAAATACCAGTCGTTTGCCCGTCAGCTAAAGCAATTATACCAATCTGGCGCAACCGTGCAGCAAATACTGGAAGCAGACATGCAACTGGAAGAAGAGAACAGCAATAACAACCGCTTGTTTCCAAATGTGGATGGTGTAAAGTTCATTACGCACGAAGGCGGCTGCGGCGGCATACGGCAGGATGCACAAACACTGTGCGGACTGCTGGCGGGCTACATCACGCATCCCAACGTGGCGGGTGCTACGGTGCTCAGCCTTGGCTGCCAGAATGCACAAATACAAATGCTGGAAGAAGAAATTGCCAAGCGCGCGCCGCAGCACGACCGTCCGCTGTACATACTGGAGCAGCAGCGCGAAGGAAAAGAATCGGATTTAATCAGCAAAGCA
This sequence comes from uncultured bacterium, assembly GCA_965363375.1. Classification (GTDB taxonomy): domain Bacteria; phylum Bacteroidota; class Bacteroidia; order Chitinophagales; family Chitinophagaceae; genus Flavisolibacter. The sequence goes on along the minus strand of CBDTUH010000119.1, from coordinate 162 downwards.
TTGAAGCAAACCTTTGCCGGGCTGATAGAAGCCAATAAAGCCGTTCGTCAGCCAGCACCCATCAGCAAGATTTGCATTGGATTGGAGTGCGGCGGTTCGGATGGTTTTTCGGGTATTTCGGCCAACCCCGCTATTGGCTACACCAGCGACCTTTTGGTAGCC
>CBDTUH010000118.1:0-9663 GCA_965363375.1 uncultured bacterium | reverse complement strand
AGATGAAGACGGTACTTATAAGATTACAGTTAACTTTTTAACAAACACTTACACTGTTACAAAAGTTTAAATAGTAAAAACAATTGAATAAAAAGAGGCTGTTGAATGACAGCCTCTTTTTAGTTTTGGGGATTCATTTTTTTTCATTAATCTAAAGGTTGTATGAAATATTTCAAAAGAGATTGGAAAGGTTTTTACCTGGTTGCCGGTTGGGTATTGATGTCTTTTACTGCGCAGGGGCAAAAGTCAAAGAAAGACCATGAAGTATATGTAGATAAAAGCGGCGTGCTGCGCCATACCATCCGCAATGTAGAGGCGGCCTATTTTGGCGTTAATTACACGGTGCCCTTTGCTTATGGGTATCGTTCTGTAAAGCGGCTGGGCATTACGCCTGAGGCAGCTATAGATGCCGATGTGTATCATATGGCGCGGCTCGGTTTCAATGCCTTTCGGGTGCATGTGTGGGATAATGAAATTGCCGATTCTGCGGGAAACTTATTACAGAACGAACACCTGCGCCTGTTCGATTACCTCATAACCCGGTTGAAAGAAAGAGGTATCAAAATATTTTTAACGCCGCTGGCGTATTGGCGCGGCGGCTACCCCGAACCCGAACCTAATACAGGTGCCTTCTCCAGTCTGTACGATAAACGGGAAGTGCTGGTAACGGAAGCTGCTATAAAAGCACAAGAAACTTATTTAAAACAATTGCTGCAGCATGTAAATCCATATACCAAAAAAACGTATGGTGATGATAAGGATGTGATAGCACTGGAAATAAACAACGAACCGCACCACAGCGGCCCGCGCGAAGGCGTAGCCAGCTATATCAACCGAATGATAACAGCGGTGCGCAGCACTGGCTGGAACAAACCTCTTTTTTACAACATATCCGAATCGCCATCGTATGCAGGTGTGGTAGCCGCAGCCGATATTGATGGCGTAAGCTTTCAATGGTACCCCACTGGGCTGGTGGCGGGCAGAACCTTAAAAGGAAATTACCTGCCCAACATAGACAACTATAAAATTCCTTTTGGCGATAGCCTGCCGCTTTTTCGCAACAAAGCCAAAATGGTGTACGAGTTTGATGCCGGCGATGTGGCGGGCTCATACATGTATCCTGCCATGGCGCGCTCATTCCGCAGTGCGGGCTTTCAGTGGGCCACACAGTTTGCCTACGACCCGATGGCCACAGCCTATGCCAATACCGAATATCAAACGCACTATGTAAACCTGGCGTATACGCCATCAAAAGCCATTAGTTTGCTTATTGCCCGCAAAGCTTTTCACCTAGTGCCGCGCGGCAAAAAATATGCTGCTTATCCGGCCGACAGCACCTTTGAAGATTTTCGCGTAAGCTATATTAATGACCTCAGTGAAATGAACAGCGCTACGGAATTTTATTATTCCAATACAACCACTACTACGCCTAAAGACGTTTCCGGCCTGCAACATGTAGCCGGTGTGGGTTCTTCATCCATTGCAAAGTACAGCGGCTATGGGGCATATTTTTTAGATAAAATAGTGGATGGTGTTTGGCGGCTGGAGGTAATGCCCGATGCCGTAACCATACGTGATCCATTTGCCAAAGCTTCGCCGCAAAAAGAAGTGGTTCGCATACAGTGGCAGGCGCAAACCATGCAATTGCAACTGCCACATTTAGGTAACGATTTTATGATTGAAGGTTTGAATAAAGGCAATACGTACAGCGCCACAGCTTCAGGCGGAAAATTTATCATCACACCCGGCACTTACCTGCTGCGCAGCCCGCAAAAGGGAAAAGAGACGTTTGAAAACTTTAAGACAAGTGCCTTTTCCCTGCGTGAGTTTGTGGCGCCGCAGCCTTTTGATAACGCTCCATTTATTGCACACGAACCGGTAGCAGAAGTAAGCGCAGGCAAACCTTTTACCATCAGGGCAAAAGCGGTAGGTGTGGACAGTACTAATCGCATTACAGTTGAAATAAGAAACAGTGCAGGCCAATGGAAAAACGTAGTAATGCAGCGGCATGGCATATACGACTACAGCGCGCAGGTGCCGGTAGAAATAGTAACGCCGAGCGTTATCAATTACCGTATTATTCTTCAAAAGGGAAAAGAGGCGTTTCATGTTTTTCCTGGTAACCACGCAGGCAATCCTTATTCGTGGGATGCTTACATCAATGAAAGCTATCAAACTTTTGTAGCAGCGCCTAATGCGCCGATAGTTTTGTTTGATGCAGTATTAGACCGGGATGAATTGAATGTGTACAATCCAAATTGGCGTAGCAATAAGATAGAATATGTTACAGGTGTGGAACCGCGGCAATTGATTCAGAGGCTAAGCGCGGGAAAAGGGCAGGATTTAGGCTGGCAGCTTTTTATTTGCGATCAGATTAAATCAAGGCTGCAAGAGGCCGTTGGTTTCAACAAGGTTATTATACGCGCACGCGCTTTGGATAGTGCAACAGAAAGTTTGCAATTGACACTTATTGATGTATATGGTATCGCTTATAGCGCCACCGTTACGCTTACTCCTAAAATGCAGGATATTGAAATTCCCCTTATGAACTTCAGGGTGTCAGAAAGCCTGCTGTTGCCCAGGCCTTATCCCGGGTTTTTGCCCTTAACATTTCATACCGGCGAAAAAGAATTGGTCTTTCCGGAGAAACTGGATAAGTTGGAATTAACGATAGGTTCAGACGAAAATATAGAGCTGCACCGGATTTACCTTAGCAAATAATAGTTTTCATAAAGCAAAAGCTCCTTCAACTGAAGGAGCTTTTGCTTTATTTAAGAACGTCTGTTTTCCCTTTTAATGTTTTAAACCAGCGCTCATCTTCTGAACTTGCTTAAAACGTCTCATTTTCCTTTTACACCTAACTACAAACTACAGACTGAAAACTAAAAAATTCTCTACGCCACGTCTTTTTGATTGTCGATAATGAACTGGATGATTTCCTCGAGCGGTGTATCTATGCGGCTGATGGCATCATTAATATCATCGCGGCTTACCTGTGCGGCAAACGATGGCGTTTTCAGTTTTTTTAAAATGCTTTTTACATCCATGCCTTCGTAGCGTGTAGGCCTGATGAGTGCAGCAGCGTGTATAAAACCCGAAAGTTCATCAAAGGCATAAATCATTTTATCCATTTTAGATTCGGGCTCTACGCCAAAGTGCCGCGGCCCGTGCGAGGCAATGCAGCGGATAATGGCAGGATCAATATTTCTTTGCTCTAGTTCTTCTACTATCACGCGGCAATGTTCGGTCGGGTGGGCCTCCCAATCGGCATCGTGCAGCAGGCCGGCCAGCCACCACTGGTGCGCTTCTGCTTCGGTAGCACTTTCTTTTTGCAGCGCCCAGGCTTTCATCACGGCACCAACCTGCCGCATGTGCAGGCGCAGGCGTTCATTTTCTACCCAGTTGTTCAATAGCGTTGTTGCTTCTTCACCAGTTAAAACATTGTCTTTATTTGCTTCGTTGCCAAACGTGCTTCTGCCCAGTGGTTGTATTGCTTCTGCCATATAAATTTTTATAATAAAGTTGGTTGCAATAAAATGCACGCACAATTTAAAAAGGAAATAGAAAGGAAAAAGAGACGTTTTTCTGAAACGTCTCTTTTTCCTTTTAAACTTCAGTGGATTTCAATTTTAGTCAACTCTTTTTTTAAAGAAAGGTGCTATCAGCTCGTACGAACGTAGGCGGGCACTGTGTTCAAAAATGTGCGAGGCCACCATTATTTCATCCACGCCGGTCTGTTCTGCAAATGCCTGCAGTTCTTCTTGTACTTTTTGCGCATTGCCCACAAAACTGTAATGTGCCATCTGGTCAATGGCTGCATTTTCAGCTTCGCTAAAAGGGCCTTCAGCCACAGCCGCATCGGGCGACTGCAGCGGGCGGCGCATGTTGCGCAGCAAGCCTAAAATAAGCGCACGGAAAGAAGCCGCCATTTTTTCGGCATCTTTTTCTTCATCAGCTGCAATCACATTTACACAAGCCAATGCGTAAGGCTGCTGCAGGTATTGCGACGGGCGAAAATGCATGCGGTACAGGCGCAAAGCCTCGTGCAAATGAGCCGGTGCAAAGTGCGAGGCAAAGCCAAACGGCAAGCCTAAAATAGCGGCCAGCTGCGCGCTGTAAGTGCTGGAGCCCAGCAGCCACACCGGCACCTCGGTGCCTTCGCCCGGAATAGCGCGCACGCGTGCTGTAGGGTCGTGCGGGCCCAGGTAGCCTAGCACTTCCATTACATCATTTGGAAATTCGTCAACCGAGCCTTTGAGGTTGCGGCGCAAAGCCATGGAGGTGAGGTTGTCGGTGCCGGGCGCGCGGCCTATACCTAAATCTATTCGGTTAGGATACAGCGAAGCGAGCGTACCAAACTGTTCGGCAATAATAAGGGGTGCATGGTTGGGCAGCATCACGCCACCGGAGCCTACTCTTATTTTTTGCGTGCCCTCGGCTACATAACCAATCAACACGGCGGTAGCCGATGAGGCCACGCTTTCCATATTGTGATGCTCGGCAAACCAGTAGCGGGTGTAGCCCCAGGCTTCGGCCTTTTGCGCCATTTCGCGACTTTTGCGAAAGGCATCGGCAGGCGTATCGCCTTGCACAATGGTAGAGAGGTCGAGCACGGAGACCGGTATATCTGCTAATGTTTTTCCCATTTCTTTTACATGTATTTACGCCAGCAAAATTGCGGCTGCTATCATATTGGTTGTTGAACCCTCAAATAGATAGCCAAAAGCAGGCAATGGTACACATTGGCAGACGCAAAGCCCTGTGTACATGATTTTATAAAAAGCTGAACAAACGAGTTGTAGCCCGGTTAACAGGAAAGGCCAAAAGGAAAATCAGACGTTTTAGGATTGGTGAATAAGTTGCCTGGTTAATTGGTTAACTGGTTTTTTTATCCAAAAGGAAAAGGAGACGTTTTTTTACAGGCATCTGCACACACTTTTAGGCATTGCTATCGTCGCTGCTTTTTTCTTCCTTAATAATTTTATTGGCTTCTTGCCAGTCCTGCTCATCCGGATAATCTTCGGGGCTGGCTACTTCGCGCAAATATTTTTCTCCTTTTTCATCAATAAGCTGTGATCTTCTTTCCGCATCATCCTGGGGCGCGGGGTTTGAGGGGTTGCCGATGTTGGCCGGAGAAAAAGCATCCTGCTTTGGCTGCTGCTTGTTATTATTTTCTTGCATTTGTTTCTTGTTTTAGATAAACAATAAAAGGGTGCAAAAAACTGTGCCAGCAGGCCGCGCGTTAAATAAAAAAGCAGGGCTGCGCGCCCTGCCGGTAAAAGGAATTGAAGACGTTTTATTTGCCTACCCGCTTGGCGGTCCACTTGAGTTTGTACGTATCGTTGTAGCCACCGGCATAAGCGGCACGGTAGGTGCCTTCGGCAGTAGTAGCGTTTATAAAGCGGCCGGTAAACTCCCACCACATACGCGCCTGCTCTACCTGCTGCACGGCGGAAAAGCCGCCTTTGGCTATTTTAAAAGGGTTGGGCGGGTCCAGGTTTTCTACATAAGCAATGCTGCCGAGGCCGCCATCTTTCCAGTAGCCTTTAAATTCAACGTCTTTAATGGTTTTACCATCAGCAGCTACAGTAAAGGTTATCTTATCACCTTTGTAGCCATTGGTTACAGTGGCCTCCCACTTGCCGGCCGCAGGCTGCGCGCCGGTTAGGGCGGTTGTGGCTACTTTTTCGGTAACGGCAAGAGGCGTACTTTTTTGTGTTTTTGTGTTGTTGTTGGTTTTGGCAGCGGCCGGTGCCGCTTTGGTGCCGGGCAGGCGCAGGCGGTCTTTGCCCACCCATTCGTCCCAGCTGGAGCTCCAACCTTCGTATGTAATTTTGTATTGCTTTTCCTTTACATCAATAACGGAGCCTTTGTACCAGCTGCCGCTCCACAATATTTCTACCTTGGTGCCCACTTTATAATCCTGCGCCCATAATTGCAGTGTAAGTAAGAGTGCGGTTAGTACCGTTGCCAATCTTTTCATAAATACAAATTAGAGCGCCAATATAGAAAACAAAAACAGCATATAAAATAACCGTAAAAAAAGCAGCACCCCGGAGCGCTGCTTTTTATTGAAAATGTTTCAAATTCCTTTTAACATTAAAGGCGGTTTACTTCTTCAATGGTGCTGCGGGTTTTGGTTTCTACCTTTTGGCCGCGGCTGAAGTTGTAGCGCAGCGTGGCGCCAATGGAACGGAAACGGAAGTATTGGTCAAAGTCGTTTACATTGCCGTTGATGTCCGTAGTCCATAGATAGCGCATGCCTTTAAACAGGTCGTTGCCATTGATAGTGAGGTCAAGTTTTTTCTTCAAGAAGCTTCGTTTAAACGCCACATCTACCCGGTGCATGGAGGCCATAATGTACAGGCCGTTGGCAGCCGGGCCACGGTACATCATACTTACTTCCATACGAATGTCTTTTGGCAACTGAATGGTATGGTTGCTTTGAAACATGTAAAACAGTTGGTCGTTTTCCAATTGTCCATTGAGCGTTACCGTTTGAAATTTGGCATAAGACAGCACGGCGGTATTTTGTGTATCCCATTTTTTGGTGATCTTGATGGGCGCCAGTGCGGTCGCGCTCATGTTATGGCCATTATCCAGGTTGCCAATGGTGTAAATGGTTACATTTTTTTCTACATCCAGCGTGGGCACTTCGGTTATTACATCGGTATGGCGCTGGTAAGAAAGCGTGAGGTGATAGATTTTTTTGAATGCCTGTGCTACACTCAAAACGTGGGTATACTGAGGCCGCAGTCCGGGATTGCCCTCCCACCAGGTGTAGGGATCGCGGTAGGCGCGAAAAGGATTCAGGTTGCCGTAGTTGGGGCGCGAGAGGCGGCGGCTGTAACTCCAGTTGATGCTGTAATTGTCCGTTACTTTTTGCTGCACAAACAGGGTGGGGAACAAGCCCAGGTAACTGCGGCTGCTATCCTGCTTGGTGGTGAGCTGCCGGCCGGTGTTTTCAGTTTGCTCCGCACGCAGGCCCGTTTGCACGGTTATTTTTTTACTGATAGGGCCTGTCCAGTTTAGGTAAGCCGCATAAATACTTTCCTCAAAAGTAAAATGGTTAGTCCGCAGCGGATCTAGCACCAGGCCATTGTTGGCAAAATAAAAGCGCGAGTCGTTGTCGGATCTCACATGGCTGGCTTTAAGGCCCGCTTCCATTTTATGCTTGTTCTTCAGCGGCCGTACAAAATCAACCTTACCGGAATAAATGTTGTACCCGTTAGGCGTACTGGTATACAAAAAATCTTTTGTTTGCTGCCCGTTTTGAATGTCGGTAAAGTAATTGTAAAAATGGCCGTCGCCGCGGTTGGTGATTTTTACAAAGTCAAAGTCGGTGGACAGTTGCGTACCCAGCGTATCTATTTTATTCACCCAATGCACATTGCCGGTGTAGTTGGTATAAGTGTTGGCGTTGAAGTTATCGGCATCAATAAAATGGTAAGGCAATTTTGGATCGTTGCCAATATAAGTATTGGTCAGAAAATTAGACTCGGCCGTATTGGTAATAAAGGCTGCCATAAAACCCACCATGTGTTTCTCATTCAGTGTATAATCAGTACCCAGCCGAACAGAGGGCGGGCCTGTGGCTAAAAAATCGCCGGTAGCTGTCTGGTCGAAATAAGTGATTTTGGGATTGCCATAAAACACGCGTGTAAATGTAGCATCACGGCCACCTACGCGGCGGGCGCCATCCAAAAACAGGAACGAATTCCAGCGTCCTTTTTTATGCGCAATGTTACCGCCGGCGGTAAAACCTGTCTGTTGAAAGTTGTGGTTGATACTGCCATACACGCTGCCATTGATACCTTGTAGTGTATTTTTCTTCAGGTTGATGTTTAGAATGCCTGCTGTGCCTTCCGCGTCAAATTTGGAAGATGGGTTGGTGATAATTTCAATGTTGCGGATGTTTTCGGCCGACATGCTCTCGAGCAAGGTACGCAGGTCGCGGGCCGATAAATAGGTAAGCCGGCCATCTAGCATAATGGTAACGCCGCCACGGCCGTTGAGTTGTATGTTGCCTTCGCCATCAATAAATACACCGGGTGCTTTGGTCAATAATGTAAAAGCATTGTTACCGGCTGCCATGGCCGTGCCTTCTACGCTCACTACCATACGGTCGGGCAGTTGGGTAATGGTAGGCCGAAGCGCCGTAACGGTTACATCTTTCAATGTAGTGGCTTCAGCCTGCATACTGATGGTGCCAAAATCTTTAGAACTGTTGGCGTCTGTTATGTCAAAATCTTTAGTGCGGTTGCGGGTAAAACCAATGGCGGTAAACCGTAAAAAATAAGAGCCGGGCGCGGGCGTGGCAATGGAATAGGTGCCGGCAGAGTCGGTTAAGGTGCCGCTTACAAACGCGGTATCGGCTGCTTTTAGCAGGGCCACATTGGCAAAGGGCAGGGGGGCGCCTTTGCTATCCTGCAGTTTTCCTTTTAAGGTGCCGGTTTGCGAAAAGGAAAGCAGGCCAAAGCCGCCAAAAGTTAAAAGGAGAAACAGACGTTTTGAAAGCGCTGTAGAAAGTGTAGGTTTCATATAGCTTTTGTGTGTGTTGGTAGTGGTAACTGGTAGCTAACATACGAAAGGGTTCGTTCCACTTTTGGAGTTTTGTATGAGTGGTAAAAAGGAATAGAACAGGTTTGAGAATAGTCGCTTTGTACGGAAAACGTCTCTTGCCCCTTTTAACCGCAGATTAGCCCCAATTAAAAGGATTGGTGGGATTTATTAAAACGTCTCATTTTTCTTTTGCTCCATTTCTTGTTGCCGTACAAGAGTGCGACGCAAGAAAAGCATAATAGAATTACTAAAGCCGGTAACAAAAACGTCTCTTTTCCCTTTTAAAGCCAAAAACAAGTTACCTTTTTGTTAACCATTTTTAAAAAGGCGCAAAATATTTATTGTAAATCAAAGAGTTACAAAGGTGCTGTAAAAAATAATGCCTCATATGGCACGTTTTACACAACTGTTTTACCTATCTTCGCGCCTCAAATTTTAAAAAAGGTTACGGGGATGGCCGTAACGCAAATTTCAAATCAAATGAGCAAATTACATTTCACAACCAAGCATGCGAATGCGGCTACCGTACAACGCGACTGGTATGTTGTAGACGGTACCAATCAAACCGTGGGACGTATGTGTGCCAGAATCGCCGCTATTTTACGCGGTAAAAACAAGGCATACTACACCCCTCACGTAGACACTGGCGATAATGTTATCGTTATCAACTGCGAGAAAATTAAATTTACCGGCAACAAGCTGGACGAAAAACTGTACGACCACTACACCGGTTACCCCGGCGGCCGTAAAGAAGAAGTGGCTAAAGATTTACTGAAGCGCCGTCCCGAGGTGATTATTGAGCGTGCCGTAAAAGGTATGCTGCCTAAAAACCGCCTGGGCCGCAAGATGTATAAAAAATTATTTGTGTACGTAGGCGACCAACACCCCCACACTGCACAACAACCCAAAGAACTGAAGTTCTAAATTTTAAAAATCTTCCAAACAAACATAAATGGAAAAGCAAAAAAACGCTGTTGGCCGTCGTAAAGAAGCTGTAACCCGTGTATTTATTACCCGCGGTACCGGCACTATTACGGTTAACGATAAAGACCTGAAACAATATTTTTCGCTGGTGTACCTGCAAAACCAGGTGCTGCGCCC
>CBDTUH010000117.1:0-9675 GCA_965363375.1 uncultured bacterium | reverse complement strand
TGATAACAGGTTCGTACTTCGATGTTTTGAGCCATTCCTTCCAGGCTTTTTCCGATGCAGGTGTCAATAGATTTTCTTTTTTAAAGCCATTGTCCAGCGCAAATTGCAAAGCCCCTTCGCCCACTAACATTACGTGCGGTGTTTTCTGCATTACCAGTTTGGCAACAGAAATCGGGTGCACAATATTCTCCAAAAAAGCCACCGAGCCGCAATTGAGATCACCGTCCATAATACAGGCATCCAGTGTTACTTTTCCATCACGGTCGGGAAAGCCGCCGAGGCCCACGGTTTGGTTGGTAGGGTCAGCTTCGGGTACTTTCACACCGGCTTCCACAGCATCAATCACGTCTCCTTTTTTGTCCAGCACTTTCCAGGCTTCGGCGTTGGCAGCCTTCCCAAAATCCCAGGTGGAAATCACGATCGGCTTTTCGCCTTTTGCAAAATCAGGCTCCTGCGCCTCCCCTCTTTTCTGCAGCAGCAGCGAGGCAGAAGTAAGCAGCGAAGCCTGTAAAAAACGGCGGCGGTGAAACATATTTCTAGGCTTTTATTCTAAAACTTAATTTGAAAAATTGCAGGCAGCAGTCAAAAGGAAAAAAAGACGCTTTTGCGCTTCTGGCTTTCTTTCTGCCGCAATGCGTTGTTGCCGAAATTAACACAGTTGCTTTGTTTACTAATGCTTTGCCATCTATATTAACAGCTTTTATTTTGCCCTGAATAGCTGAAAGATTTTAAACATTCGCTTCTGTTGCCCGTCTGTAAAGAGATTACTTTTTAAAGTATGAATAGGGAGCAAACGATTGCATAAAGTAAAAAAACGTCTCTTTTTCCTTTTAAATTTTTATGGTCAAAGCTGTCACCACTGCGGATAGGCAAATTTTGCTACCTTGCTGTTCTCATTTATTTCAACACTTTGAGTGTAAAAAATTTGGTCTATTTTAAAAATAAAAAACGGGCGTCAACAGCTTTGCTTATTGGATGGACCTTTTTCGCAATGGCCTGCAACAACAACAAAACGGCTGTGGCTGCAGATGAACTAAACGATAATGGTTCTATTGCCTGCACGTCTATCGGGCTTACACCAACGGACAGTACTTTGTATATGCAAGGCGGCGGTAAAGAGTTTGATTCCACCATTGAAAATAAAAGCCCCGCACCTGCCTCAGTTCCCGATGGCATGGTGTGGATACCTGGCGGCACTTTTAGCATGGGCGGCATCAACCCTGTAGGCATGCAGCACGGCGGTGGTGGCGATATGGCCGATGCACGGCCTGTGCACCGGGTGCAGGTAGACCCGTTTTTTATGGATGCCACCGAAGTAACCAATGCGCAGTTTGCCCAATTTGTAAAAGCCACCGACTATAAAACCGTGGCGGAACGAAAGCCTGCGAAAGAAGAATTTCCGGGCGTGCCGGAGGATGCGCTGGTGCCCGGCTCCATAGTGTTTGCCCCACCGGCAGGGCAAGTAGCGCTCAACGATTATACCCAATGGTGGCAATATGTTCCCGGTGCCAGCTGGCGCCACCCCGAAGGGCCGCAAAGTAACCTGGCCGGCCGCGAAAACAACCCGGTGGTGCACATAACCTGGGAAGATGCAGCGGCCTACGCCCAATGGGCTGGCAAGCGCCTGCCTACCGAGGCCGAATGGGAGTTTGCCGCGCGCGGCGGAAAGAGTGGACAATTATATGCCTGGGGCAACGAGCTGAAACCTTCCGGCAAATGGGCAGCCAACATTTTCCAGGGCACCTTTCCACACCTGAATACAGAAAGCGATGGCTATAAAGGTGCAGCGCCGGTAAAAAGCTTTGCACCTAATGGTTATGGATTGTATGATGTGGGCGGCAATGTCTGGGAATGGTGCGCCGACTGGTACACACCCAATTATTACACTACGCTGGCTAAAGAAAGTATAGCCAAAAATCCCAAAGGCCCCGATACATCGTTTGACCCGGCCGAACCGGGCGCGGAGAAAAAAGTGCAGCGCGGCGGCTCTTACCTCTGTACCGAGCAATATTGCACGCGCTACATGGTAGGCACCCGCGGCAAAAGCGAATGGCGCTCTGCTACCAACCATGCGGGTTTTCGATGCGTGAAGGATGTGGAATAGTTTAGGGGTTAAAAGGAAAAAGAGACGTTTTGAGATGCAAAAGTGAATGGTCAATTGTGAATGTGGAATCAAAAGGGAAAAAGGACGTTTTGCCATTGATAGAAACTTTAATAACTAAAAGACGCATCCGCGAAATCCTGTATTGAAAATCCTTGATACAAAAGGGAACAAAGACGTTTTCTAATACTTTCACTTTTGTTACCCTGCCACTCGTGTGCAATGGCGTATCTTTGCGGCACTGCAAGCTGCGCCAACGATGCTGATTTGTTTCAGTGTAGGAAAGTCCGGACAGCACAGGGCAACGCACCGGCTAACAGCCGGCTTCTTTGAAAAAAGAACGAGACAGTGCCACAGAAAATTACTGCCCACTGTTCTTAGGAACAAGGTAAAGGTGAAAATGTGGGGTAAGAGCCCACGGCTTGTGCTGGCAACAGTACAGGCGGGTAAACCTTGCGTGCTGAAATGCCATGTATAGGATCGGTTGAGGGCGGCCCGCCTGATGATCCAGGGTAGGCAGATAGAGGTGCGCAGCAATGCGTACTCGAGATAAATGTTGGCGGTGCGGCCGCAAGGCTGCATACAGAATCCGGCTTACAGGCTTGCAGTATTTTTTTATTATTTTTTAAGGTTGGTGCATATCATGAAGCAGCTACTACATTTGGACATCTCTATTTAAAACGCTTCATTGATTTAAACCTTCGTTCACTCGCTACAACTGCAATAAAAGGAGAACTTCTACCAGAAATTAAAACCTTTGTGGAGAGAAAAGATCAGGTAGAATAGAAAAGCTAAATAACTTATTGTCTATAGGAAAACCAAATCAATAATTGCGATTTAGATGTGCTTGAAGCAATATGAGATTTTAAAAAATGATAACGCATTTTCTTTTATCGCAATTGAAAAAACGCTAACAGCAGTATTTTATACTTCTCATCTGCTAAAAAGCCTTTCATTATTGAGGGCCATGCAATATGGTTAGTGAAACTTTAATATGTTAGAAAATGGACAACAGCTCAATTACCTACACAAGCCTTGGCACCACAGACATTCAAAGCCTGACCGAACTGATAAACATTTACGTAGAGGTTTTTGATACAGAAAATTTCTCAATGCCCGATACGAAGTACCTACAGAATTTGCTGGAAAGAGACTTTACTATTTTTTGTGTTGCTCGACTGAATAACGTGGTGATTGGTGGTTTGACAGCTTACATTTTACCTTCTGTATATTATTCATCAAGCCAAGTTTATATTTATGACCTGGCCATTACACAAAATATGCAGCGCCAAGGTGTTGGGAAAGGAATTATTTCCTTTCTAAAAAAATACTGTAAAGACAATGGGTACGGAGAAATTTATGTTCAAGCTGAACTTGAAGACCAACATGCAATAGAATTTTACAAAGCAACTGGCGGACATCCTGAAAAAGTTATTCATTTTTCATATGACCTGACAAGCTGAAATAAAAATAATGAAACATCACCTTTACCTGCAGTAATGTTAGCTGACCCATCGTGGCATCAACTTCAGTTCGCTTTTTGGCTTTAGTTCCATTTTGAATAAACGCTAATCAGCGGTAGAATATATTTTGTACTTTTTATTTTAAACTATGCTTCATTTGCCAGGCTATCAATTATAGAATACCAGCATAAAATAAAGCCGCAACCTTATGTGAAACTGGCTTAATCAATGCAAATAGTATTTTTCAAATACGAAAATGGGCGACTAACCATAGCTTAACCCATTATTAAAGCCGGCAGCAAAAACGTCTCTTTTTCCTTTTGCGGTTTATTGCCAGCTTCTACAAGTCACCAATTATAAGTTCCTCAATGCGTTCCCGATATAGCCACCCAGCTCCATCAGCCATGCAATGCCCACATGCACCATCAGCCCGCCCCAAACGCTACGCGTATGCAGCGTAACCATACCTAACAGCAGTCCACCAAAAAAAGAAGAAATACACTCGCCTATTGGCTTTCCAAAATGAATGGTGCAGTAAAAAAGCGCCATCGGCAATATGGCATCCTTACCCACCCATTTGGCAAAGGCAAGTATTAAAAAACCACGGAAAAAAAGTTCAATGGTAAAAAAATCTGATCCATAGGAAAGCTCGAATAGCAGTTTGTGGTACCATTGGCCGCCACCTTCCAGGTAAGAGATGTTTTTAAGTTTCGGATACATGGCCAAAAAGTCAGGTTGCGTGGATGCTGCTGCAATAAGGGGTACCATTATCATCAACATCAGCCAGTAAGGTTTTGATTTAAAATGTTTATTGCTTATGCCGTAAAAAGGCTGGCTCTTTCTATCAAATAACCACCAGAGCACCAGCAGCAAAAAAGTAACCACCACCAGCTTCAGGGGCCAGTACAGTACGGCGTTCCAGTAAGCGTTTTGGTACACATCATCCGTCACTGCCAGTTCCACGCTATAAACCATCTTCCAGGCAAAAATGGCTGGCGCCAGCACCAGCAGCACAGCAAATCGCCAGTTGTAAAACAGCTTTTTCTTCTCAAAAAAAGCCTGCAGCAAATAAGGAAAAGCAAACACGCCCAGGAAAATAAAATACCAGCTTGTCAGCTGGCGCTCCTCGTTATAGCTGCGGATGGTGCCGTGCAGCCCGTGGTTGTAATTGAGGTAAATTAAAAAAGAAATAAGAGCCAGTGATGGTGCAAACACCAGCCAGTTGATGGCCGCCACATAAGACTTGATATAACCAATGATAGATCGCATAGATGTGAACAGGCACTATTGACAAGCAAGCATACATATACTATTTTGTGAATAATGCGCTAATTTCTTTGCAAAATAATGGAAGCCGCGCAGCCTTTTGCTACTTTTATCTTGTCTACATTAACCAAAACTGACTTACATGAAGAGATACAGCTTTTTACTGCTCCTTTTTTTTACAGGATGCGTAACCGACCCCGACTTCCGCAACGGCGAAGTATTGGCTTATGCACCCGTATATGCGGCCACAGATGCACTGGATGATATTGGCATAGCCACCGCCCGCACCACTACCAACGCCGGAAAAATTTATGCTTACAACAATTACCTGTTCCAGGTAGATCAGGCCGCTGGTATTCATATTATCGACAACTCGGTGCCTGGGCAGGCACGCAAAATCGGTTTTTTAAAAGTGCCGCTTTGTTCCGAAATAGCCATCCGTGGCGGCTTCCTGTACACCAATCATGTGGATGACCTGGTGGTGTTCAACCTTTCTGACATTGAGCAACCGCAGCTGGTAAAAAGGCTGGAAGGTGCTTTTCCGCAGATCGACCAGCAACACCCGCCCTTCAGCAACACTTATTTTGAATGCCCCGACCCTGCCAAAGGCGTGGTGGTGCGCTGGGAGCAAAAATTAATGAAAGTACCGGCCTGCCGCCGCTAAAAACCCAAAACTAACATGAAACAAATATTTTTATACCTCTTTATATTCCTGCTCCTGGGCTGCGATAAAATGGCGGCCGATTCTGCAGCTTACAATCCCTCATCGGGCACCGGCGGCTCTATGGCGCGCTTTACCATTGCAGGCAATTACCTGTACACGGTTGACAAATCAGACCTTAAGGTTTTTGAAATTGCCGATCCATCCAACCCGGTTTATAAGCAAACCGTACCGGTGGGTTTTGAAATTGAAACCATCTATCCTTTTGCCGACAAGCTGTTTATTGGCTCCACCAGCATGGTGCATATTTTCAGCATTGCCAATCCCGCGCAGCCGCAAAAGCTCAGCGAAGCCATATCGCCCAACGTGCTGCGCCGCTGCGACCCTGTAGTGGCAAAGCAAAACGTAGCTTACGCCACCCTGCGCACCAATGGTCCCTGCGGCGGAATTGGCAGTGTGCTGGCCGTGTACGATATCACCAACATTACTGCACCCGTACAGCGCAATGCACTGCCGGTTATCGAACCATATGGCCTGGGCTACTCCGGCGATGTGCTGTATGTATGCGACAAGGCGCAGGGTTTAATGGTGTACGACATCAGCAAACCTTTTGAACCTTCTTTTATTAAAAGTGTAGACGACGGCGATTATATTGACGTGATTCCCTATGGCGATGTGCTGGTATGCTGGGTAACTAATGGCATGCTGCTATACGATATTTCTACACCCCAAAACCCGCAACTGATAACACAGATACAGTAATGAAAAAAATATTGATGCTGCTGCTGGCAGCTGCTACCCTATCTGCTTCCGCACAAAACAAAAAACCGCCTGTTGTATATAAGCAAGCCGTGAGCTTTAGCCCGCTGGCCCTGGCCGATATGGACCATACGCTGCTGCTCACCGGCGAGTATCGTTTAAAGCCCAACCTGGCGCTGCTAACCGATGTAGGCTACATCTTTGCCTCCGATTATATATCCAGCATCAAAAGCACCTGGGGGCTCAATATCAGGCCGGCGCTAAGGGTGTATCATGGCAAGCGAAACAAAGGCTACCTGCAGGTGCAAGGCTTTTATAAAATGGTGAATTATACGCTCTACGACTGGCTGGGGAAAGATTGTGTAAACGGCGTGCCCTCCTACGAAAAGCTGCAGGATTTTACTTATCGCAAAAACGTGTACGGCTTTCACTTTACGGCAGGCGGCGTGCTACCGCTGTCGCCATCCAACAGGTGGTTGATAGACCTTTACGGCGGGCTGGGTGTTCGATATAAAACGCATAAGCTGGTAAATGAAGAAGAGGGCTGCTACAACCTTGGTCCCGAAGCACTGTTTGATTTTCACCGGGATGATGTAACAACATTGAGTATACCAATGGGCGTTCGCATCACGCATGTCTTGCGGTAAAAACGTCTCTTTTTCCTTATGTGAATGGTCAATAGTGAATAGTGAATGACTCGTTTAAACTGCAGTCATTCTTAATTATTAATTACTAATTCTTCATTATTCAAAAACGTCTCTTTTTCCTTTTAAAACAAAAATGTTTCCTGCAGCAAAAACCATTTGCCACAGGAAACATTTTTTATTTAAAGACAAAAGGTATTACAATTCAGTTTTTGCTTTTACCGAGCCATCGCCCAAGATAACAATGAGCGCATAGATAACACCGGGTAGCCAAAACAGGATGGTAAGCAGCAGGCTGATCCAGAATTTGTTGTTGATCTCACCCTGGTGCAGGTACACCGCCAGTGGTGGCAGCAGTATGGCCAATATCACTAGTAGTAATGTATCAGTGGAGGGTTCTTTACCGGCTCTTTTTTCGGCCTTGTATTGCTTCACCAGTTTTTTCACTTCTTTTACTCTTTCTTTTTTTTCTTTTTTAGAAAGGCTGTTGAACTCGCCAACGGCAGCCTTTACCTGTGCAGGTGTGGGCTCGGTGCTGGGCGGTGCCGGCAGCGTGGCCGACATTAATGAAGTAGCAAGAACGGTCATCGCCAAAAACAGGGTTAGCGTGCGGGTAAATCTTCTGTACATAAGATGTGTTTTAGTGGAATGGGTGAGTAAAATAGATTCAGGTGCAAATGCATAAAAATTGGGCCATAGCCCTTAAAACCGCTTTACATGTCAGGCGGGGCAAGCATTTACTCAATTGCACTCTCAACCATACGACGCACTTGTGGAAAATGATACCAACCTTTTCAGCCTATATAAAACCTTTCCAATACACTTGCAGTGTTCAAGATTGCGCGAGCAGCAGGTAAAAGGAAAAAGAGACGTTTTTGAATATTGAAGAATGACTCTTGAAGACCTATTCACCATTCACTATTCACAAAAGGAAAACGAGACGTTTCAAAAATCTGTCAATCCATTTTAATCCTGCTTATCCTTGGGCTAAAGTTTTAACCTGCATTAACATTGTCCTATTGTATCTTACTGTTTCAAAAAAATCAACCTAAAAAATCATGAAAAAGATCTTTATGCTGGCCTTGCTGCTGGCAGGTTTTGGATTTTCAAACCTATACGCACAGGGCGGCGACCCCGCAGCTGCAATTGCCCGTATGAAAGAGCGAATGAAACCAGCACTGGTGGAAAAAGCCAAGCTAAGCGATGCAGAGGCCGATAAAGTAGTGGAAATAAACTTTGAAAGCCAGCGTGGCCGCCGCACCTTGCGCGACCTGCCGGCTGAAGAGCGCGATAAAAAACTAGCTGAAATGAATGCGGACCGCGATAAAAAGTTTGCAGCTATACCCCTTACGCCCGAGCAGGTAAAAGCCGTGAACGATGTGTTTGAAGAAATGCGCCGCAATGCACCACCCCGCGGCGGACGACAAAGGCCATAATGAAAAGCCAGATATGGAAAAGCTGTTTGTACCCTCAACAGCTTTTTTTTATGCCCTGCCGTTTTTAAACATTTTATTAAAGCCACCCTTTTACAACTCGTTGAGCGGCGCCTTACCTTTACATCCAATTTTTAAAACATGGCAGAAGATTTAACCATCATAAAAGGAACAAAAGAAGAACAATACCAGGCGCTGATTCCGCAGATAAAAGGACTGCTGCAGGGCGAGCCCGACCTGGTAGCCAACCTGGCTAATGTAGCGGCGGCATTGAAAGAACAGTTTGGCTGGTTTTGGGTAGGATTTTATTTAGTAAAAGGCGAAGAGCTGGTGCTGGCACCTTTTCAAGGTCCAGTGGCCTGCACGCGCATAAAAAAAGGCCGCGGCGTTTGCGGCAGCAGCTGGGCTGAGGCCAAAACTTTGATTGTACCCGACGTGGAGAAATTTCCGGGACACATTGCCTGTAGCTCCCTTTCCAAATCTGAAATTGTGGTGCCCATTATCCGCAATGGCGAAGTGCTGGGCGTGCTGGATATAGATGCTTCTGAACTGGACCAGTTTGACAATACAGACCAGCAATACATCGAACAAATAATCGACCTGATTTCTTTTGATTAATCCGCTTCGTCATTTTTCTGAAAAAGAAAGGAAAGAAGACGTGGTTTGTCGCGCGCCGCATCGTCAAACCATTCATCTAGCCGCACCACGCTAAAGCCGGCCTGCACCGCCGCGCTAAAATAATCTGATGCGTGGTGCACATAACACTCCAGCACCTGCGTGCCGGCCGCGGTTTCAAAACGGGCTTTGCTGCCGCCGTATTGCTTGTAAGGATGCAGCTCGCAAATAAATAAACAGCCGCCGCTTTTGAGCACGCGCGCGGCTTCTTTCATTACAGGTTGCAGGTTTTGTATATGCTCCAGCACCAGGTTGAAGGTAACCAGGTGAAATGCTTTGCGCTCAAAAGGCCATAGCTGTTTCAGGTCAGCCTGCACAAAAGTTACCGCTTCATTTGCCACTTTTTGCTTGGCCTGTTGCAGCATGGCTTCCGAAAAATCCATTGCTGTTAATTGTGCCGCCTGCTGCGCCAGCCACACCGTATTTTTACCCGTACCGCAGCCTGCCTCCAGCACTTTGTTCAGTTTTATTTTCGATAAAATAGTTTGCACCGCAATGGCATCGGCATCACGTGTTTTATTTTCCACCGCATCGTAAGTGGCGGCCCAATCGTTGTAATGTTGCGCTACTTTTTCACTCATCTCTCAAACGTCTATTTTTCCTTTTCATCAAATTTATAATCCTCGCGCTCCGGCAAAAAAACATCCAGCAACTGACAGTCGGTTACGGCATG
>CBDTUH010000116.1:0-9723 GCA_965363375.1 uncultured bacterium | reverse complement strand
AAGGCGTGGGTGGTACCTGGAAGGATTTGACAGATTCTGTAAACGGTATGGCAAGCAACCTGACGGCGCAGGTGCGCAACATTGCGGAAGTAACCACAGCCGTAGCGAATGGTGACCTGAGTAAAAAAATTACGGTAAACGTTGCCGGTGAAATATTTGAATTAAAAACCACCATCAATACAATGGTGGACCAGCTGAACTCTTTTGCATCGGAAGTAACGCGTGTGGCCCTGGAAGTAGGTACGGAAGGAAAGCTGGGTGGACAAGCGACTGTGAAAGGCGTGGGTGGTACCTGGAAGGATTTGACAGATTCTGTAAACGGTATGGCCTCGAACTTAACCAACCAGGTGCGGAACATTGCCGAGGTAACTACCGCCGTGGCCAAAGGAGACCTGTCAAGAAAAATTACCGTAGATGTGCGCGGCGAGATTTTGGAACTGAAGAACACCATCAATACGATGGTGGACCAGCTGAATGCCTTTGGTTCGGAGGTGTTTCGTGTGGCACGCGAGGTAGGTAGCGAAGGTAAATTGGGCGGTCAGGCCGATGTGCCGGGTGTAGAAGGACTTTGGAAAGATTTGACCGACTCGGTAAATAAAATGGCCTCCAACCTCACGGCGCAGGTGCGCAACATTGCGGAAGTAACTACCGCGGTGGCCAATGGTGACCTTTCACGTAAAATTGAAGTAGACGTAAAAGGTGAGATTTTGGAGCTGAAAAATACCATCAACACGATGGTGGAGCAGTTACGAGCGTTTGCCTCCGAAGTAACACGTGTGGCCCGCGAGGTAGGTACGGAGGGTAAACTGGGTGGACAGGCGCACGTACCAGGCGTGGCAGGAACCTGGAAGGATTTGACCGATAGTGTGAATGGTATGGCGGGTAACCTGACGGCGCAGGTTCGTAACATTGCCGAGGTAGCTATTGCCGTGGCCAACGGTGATATGAGCCGAAAGATTACGGTGGACGTACGCGGCGAAATATTACAACTGAAAGAAACGCTTAATACGATGGTGGACCAGCTGCGCGCCTTTGCCTCCGAAGTGACAAGGGTGGCGCGTGAGGTGGGTTCTGAAGGTAAACTGGGTGGTCAGGCCTTTGTGCCTGGTGTTGCTGGAACCTGGAAGGATTTGACAGACTCTGTTAACCAAATGACCGGTAACCTGACCTCGCAGGTGCGTAACATCGCCGAGGTAACAAAAGCGGTGGCATCCGGTGACCTTTCCAAAAAAGTAACCATCGATGTAAAAGGTGAAATCCTGGATTTGAAAAATACCATCAACACGATGGTGGACCAGCTGAACTCCTTTGCCTTTGAGGTAACGCGTGTGGCACGTGAAGTAGGTACGGAAGGAAAATTGGGCGGCCAGGCTGAAGTGCAGGGTGTGGGCGGTACCTGGAAGGATTTGACCGACTCGGTGAACATGATGGCCTCTAACCTTACGGCGCAGGTGCGTGGTATTGCAAAAGTAGTAACCGGTGTGGCAACAGGTAATCTTACCCAAAAGCTTTCCATCGTTTCCCGCGGCGAGGTAGCGCAATTAACAGATACCATTAACGAAATGATTGATACACTAGCGGTGTTTGCCGACCAGGTAACCACCGTGGCACGTGAAGTGGGTGTGGATGGACGACTGGGCGGACAGGCATCAGTACCTGGTGCCTCCGGAACCTGGAAAGACCTCACAGAGAACGTAAACCAGCTGGCCCAGAATCTTACCACACAGGTACGTGCCATCTCCGAGGTGGCATCAGCCGTAACCAAAGGTGACCTCACACAGATGATTCGTGTGGAAGCGCAAGGCGAGGTGGAAGAACTGAAAGATACTATCAACCAGATGATTGCCAACCTGAAGGAAACAACCCTCCGCAACCAGGAGCAGGACTGGCTGAAATCGAACCTGGCGAAGTTTACACAGATGCTGCAAGGCCAAAAAGATTTAGCTTCCGTAACAAGGCGCATTCTTTCTGAACTGGCGCAGGTGGTAAACGCGCAACAGGGTATGTTCTACATTCTGGAGCAGGACGAAGAACAGCAAAATAGAAAACTCAAATTATTTGCAGCTTATGCCTTTAAAGAAGAGCTGAAAGGTGCAAAAGAAATTGCACTGGGCGAAGGCCTGGTAGGGCAGGTGGCATTGGAGAAAGAACGCATCTTAATTACAAACGTTCCCCGCAATTATATCAAAATTAAGTCGGGCCTCGGCGAAGCCGTGCCGAAGAACCTGATCGTACTGCCGGTATTGTTTGAAACAGAAATCAAAGCCGTTATCGAACTCGCTTCTTTTGAACAGTTTACCGAAACGCAGCTCGACTTTTTAAGCCAACTGACCGGTTCTATTGGTATCATGTTAAATACCATTGAAACCAATACCCGTACGGAGGAACTGCTGGCGCAATCGCAATCTCTTACAGATGAATTAAGACGAGCCAACGAAGAACTGCAGGATAAGGCCCACCTGCTGGTAAAACAAAAAGAAGAGGTAGAAGCCAAGAATAAAGAGGTGGAAGAAGCCCGCCTGTCGCTTGAGGAAAAAGCAGAACAGCTGCAGATTACTTCTAAGTACAAATCGGAGTTTTTGGCCAACATGTCGCACGAGCTGCGCACACCTCTGAATTCCCTTTTAATATTGGCGCAGCAGCTGTACGAAAATCACGAAGGCAACCTGAACGAAAAGCAGGTGCGCTATGCCAAAACCATTCACAGTTGTGGCGATGACCTGATTCAGCTGATCAACGATATTCTCGACCTTTCTAAAATTGAATCTGGTTACCTGTCCACCGACTTTATCAATGTACGCTTTAACGAGATCACGGCATTTGTGGAAACCACGTTCAAGCATATTTCTGAAAGTAAAAACCTACGTTTCTCCATTGAAATGGACAGCAGTCTGCCCGACAGCCTGGAGACAGATGTGCAGCGCCTGAACCAGATATTGAA
Source organism: uncultured bacterium (assembly GCA_965363375.1). Classification (GTDB taxonomy): domain Bacteria; phylum Bacteroidota; class Bacteroidia; order Chitinophagales; family Chitinophagaceae; genus Flavisolibacter. The sequence continues at coordinate 6,782 of CBDTUH010000116.1, read as the reverse complement.
GAACCTGCTTTCTAATGCCTTTAAGTTTACCGAAAAAGGTGAGGTGAAACTGAAAATTTACGATGCCACCGAGAAGTCCAAAACCCTAAACCATAACTTTTATACCAATAAAAGGGTAGTTGGTTTTGAAATAAAAGATACGGGTATTGGCATCTCAAAAGACAAGCAAAACATCGTGTTTGAAGCATTTCAGCAGGCTGAGGGTTCTACAAGCCGCAAGTACGGCGGTACCGGTCTGGGCCTTTCCATCAGCCGCGGGCTGGCCGACCTGCTTGGCGGTACCATAGACCTATATAGCGAACCCGGCAAAGGCAGCCGCTTTACCCTGTACTTGCCGTTGGACTACAATCCCAATATGGATAAAAAGGAAAAGCAGAACAACCTGAAGGCCGCCGACCTTTCGTTTGCAAATGTGGCTGAAAAAAGACCGGTGCACAATACGCATATGGTAAAAATTACCGACATAAAGGAGCCGGAGGCGCAGTATGCCGATGCCTCTAGCGAATCGGGTGACGACCGCAACAACATATCGCCATCCGACAGCGTGGTGCTGGTGGTGGAAGATGACCTGCGCTTTGCCAAGATAATGATCGATAAGGCGCACGAAAAAGACCTGAAGGTGGTGGTGGCCACTTCGTTTGGAGAAGTATTTGACCTAACCAATAAGTTTAATCCTATTGCCGTTACGCTGGATGTTAAGTTGCCCGATGCCAGCGGCTGGCGCATTCTGGACCTGTTCAAAAACGATATCAACTTCCGCCATATTCCGGTGCACCTGATATCGGGCGAGGAAAACCGCCTGCTGGCCATGCAGCGTGGGGCCCGCAGCTTCCATCTCAAACCATTGAAGAACGAAGCGCTGGCCGTACTTTTTAACGATATTGTTGACTACCACAACCGCAAGCCCAAGCGCGTGCTGCTGGTGGAGGACAACGAGCTGGACTCATCGCAAATAGCCAAAGTACTGGACAACGACAACCTGCTGCAGATAGAAATAGCCAACACTGGCCGCGAAGGATTGAAGATGATCAAAGACAACCTGTACGACTGCATTATTGTAGATTTTATGCTGCCGGACATCCCGGGCCTGGAGTTTGTAACACTCATCAATGAGCAGAAAAAACTGCAGATGACGCCGGTAATCATTTATTCGGCCAAAGACTTTTCGCCAAGAGAGCGCACGCAACTCAAGCAATATGCCAACCGTATTATGCTGAAGGATGTGGCATCGCTGGAGCTGTTGCTGGAAGAAGCCGTATTGCACCTGCACCTGAATTATAAAGACCTGCTGCCCGAAAAGCGCAAGATCATAGAAAACCTGCGCTCGCGCGAGGATGTGCTAACCGGTAAAACTGTATTGGTGGTGGATGATGATGTGCGCAACCTGTTTGCACTCACGACAGCATTTGAGCGTTACGACATCAATACCATTACCGCCGAAAGCGGACAGGAGGCGATTAATATTTTAAGCGAGAACAACAGTATCGATATTGTGCTGATGGATATTATGATGCCCGAAATGGATGGCTACGAAACCACGCAAAAAATTCGCAGGGAACACAAAAATACCCACCTGCCTATAATTGCCGTTACCGCCAAAGCCATGAAGGGCGACCGCGAAAAGTGCCTGGAAGCCGGTGCATCCGATTATATTACCAAGCCCGTGAAGATTGACCAGCTGCTGTCGCTCATGCGCGTATGGATGTATAAATAAAAATAGAAATGGAGGAAAACAACCTGTTTTACAGCGCGAAGTCGGAAGTGAAGATTCTGGTGGTGGACGACCGCGAGGACAACCTGCTTTCTATTGAAACCATACTGGAGAAAGATGGCTATGTGATAGAAAAAGCACTGTCTGGTCGCGCCGCTTTAAAAATTTTGCTGAGCCAGCACGATTTTACGCTGATACTGATGGACGTGCAGATGCCCGACATGAACGGCTTTGAAACGGCATCGCTGATATACGAGCGCGACAAGCTCAAACACATTCCCATTATCTTTATTACGGCGCATAATCAAGATGAGGAGTTTATGTTCAAAGGGTATAAAATGGGTGCGGTAGATTTTATTTACAAACCCATTAACCCCGAGCTGCTGCGTTTTAAGGTTAGCGTGTTTGCCGAACTGTACCGTAAGAACCATCAGTTGCTGATGCACGAGCGCGAACTAAAAGCAGTGAACCGCGACCTGCAGAACGAAATAGAAGAACACCGCGCTACAGAAGAAAAAATAAAGCAGCTGAACCGCCAGCTGATAGAGAACAATACGGAGCTGAAAGCCATTAACGAGGAGCTGGACCGCTTTGCCTACGTGGCCTCGCACGACCTGCAGGAACCCTTGCGCAAGATTATGCTGTTTAGCGACAAGCTCCTGCTAAAAATGCACAATACATCCGACCCCGAAATGAGCAACGCGCTGGAGCGCATCATTCGCTCGGCCGAGCGCATGCAAACACTCATCAACGACCTGCTCAAGCTGTCGCGCCATACGCAAACGGAAGACGATTTTGAAAACACTGACCTCAACGAAGTGCTCAGGGGTGTGGTGGGCGACCTGGAAGCCGAGCTGCACCGCCGCCAGGCCAGCATCTCCATTGCTGATTTGCCTACCATTTGGGCTATACCCAGCCAGGCGCGGCAGTTGTTTCAAAACCTTATTTCCAACTCGCTCAAGTTTTGCCGGCACGATCTCATTCCGCAGATTGCCATCAGATGCGAAAAGGTAAAAGGCTTTCAGCTGCAGCAATTCAACGAAGAGGAGTACGAAAAAAATTACTACCGCATTACTGTTACCGACAATGGCATTGGCTTCGATCCTAAGTATGCGGAAGATATTTTTGTAGTGTTCAAGCGCCTGCACAGCCATCACGAGTTTGAAGGCACTGGCATTGGCCTTTCTATCTGCAAAAAAATAGTGGAAAAACACAGCGGCTTTATTTCTGCCACCGGCGAGCTGGGCAAAGGCGCCACCTTTGTAGTGGCCTTTCCCGAAAAAGTAACCGAAGCCGTGGCTTAAAAGGATAAAGAGACGTTTGGTTAGTCGTTAGACCTCAGTCGGCAGTCGTCAGCCAAAACAGCGTAAAGTTTTAAAAGGAAAAAGAGACGTTTTGCTGAATAGGGCTATCCTTTCTTCTGCAAAATCCTCTTTTAAAAAGCAGCTGTTTTGCGCAGATCGTACAGCGCGGCCTGCGGTGTTATGCGCTTGGCGCGCAAAAAACGGTTCAGCTCAGAAGGATCGTAGTTAGGAGCAGAAGCATTAAAAGAACTCACGCGCACTTTGCTGGCCGAATGGATAAACTCCTGGTTGCCGCCTATCCACATGCCTACATGCACCACGCGCTCCGGCTTGCCGTCTTTGGCCGGAGTACCAAAAAACAAGAGGTCGCCGGGCTGCAGGTTGCTCCACCCGTTTCTAGTATCAACCGGTTCGCCAATATGCACCTGCTGCGAGGCATCGCGTGGCAATACCAGCCCGTTCATAAAATACACGGTTTTGGTAAAGCCGCTGCAATCCACACCTTTAAACGAAGTGCCACCCCACAGGTAAGGCAGCCCCATCAATTGGTGAGCGGTTTGCACCAGGTTTTGGCCGTTGGGTTGGCGCGTGGCCGCCCATTGGGTGTATGGCATGGCTTCTTCGCGGGCAATAAATGCGGTGCGCCCATCGGGAAACTGCACTTCGTAAAACATACCTGTTTCCTTTTGCAATTGTAATATATCGCCATACACCAGGTCCGATGCGGTGGCGCCTTCTTTATTGGCGGAAGCGTAGGCAAAGCCAAAAGGCTTTGTATAAATAATTTTGCGGCTCCTGTTCCAGTTTGCATATTGCGCTTCTGTCATCAGCTCTATGCCGCCGGCATCTACCCATGCCAGGTAGTGGTCGGGCGTTTGCACATAATACCAGCCGCGTTGCGCTTTCCATACGCGCAGCGGCGTGCCCAGCGTGGCCTGCGTGCTCAGTTCGGCCGGGTGCCCCGGTTTGGAGCGCAGGTTGGCCACCGACACCGTAACCACGGCATAATGATTTCCTTTGAGGCCCGCAGCAGGCAGCACTTCTATACTGTCAATAAACGTCGCCTTTTCCTTTTGCAGTTTTTCCAGCAAAGCAGCTTTTGCCTGTGGCATATTGGTTTCGCCTTTCAAAACAGTGCCATTGGCCGTTACGGCAAACAGCGCCGTGTGGCTGTCGGGGGCAAACTGTTTTTGCACCGAATTAATTTGCTGCTGGTAAAAAGCATTATCCGTTGTGGCTTTTTTGCCCGCCGTGCAGGCCAAAAAGAAAAGCGGAAGCAGGTAGAAAATTTTTTTCAAGATCAAACGGTATTAGTGCGTACTAAGGTAAATCAATTGAAGCGGATCTGAATTTTGGGCTCTTTATTTTAATATTCCTTTTAAGCTGTGGAGGGCAAAAAAAAGCGCCTATATGCAGGCGCTTTTATAGTTACTTGTTCTTTAGCTTAAATTTTAAGTTTTTTCATATAAGCCGCATCATCCTGCACGGCATTAATAGGCGTGGTGCCGGTATAATGCTCCTGCTCCACCAAAAAATACTGCAGGCCATTGTCCTCGCCGGCTTTTAGTATGGGAGCAAAGTCAATAGTGCCGGTGCCCAGGGTAACCGTTTCCGTTCCTTTTTTATCTTTTATATGGCTCAGGCGAAAACGGTTCGGATATTTTTTAAACCACGCAACAGGATCCTGCCCGGCGGCTACTACCCAGAAGATATCCATTTCATAATCCACCGAATCGGGGTTGGTGGCCTGCATCATCACATCCTGCGGCAGCTGCCCTTCTACAGGCTTAAAACTGTAATCGTGGTTGTGGTAAGCAAAGCGCAGGCCGCGCTGCGCGCAAATGGCGCCGCACTCGTTAAAATGGTCGGCTGCTTTTTTGTAAAAGTCCAGGTTTTTATTGGGGCCCAGCCATGGAGAAATCAGGTACTTCATCCCGATTTCGGCTGCTTCATCCGCCTTTTTTTCAAAACCTTTTTTAGAGGTATCGCAGTGCGAAGAAACCATCTTCATGCCCAAGTCGTTCAGGTAAGCTGCGTACTCTTTGTTGCTCATGCCCCAGAACATGCCTTTAGGACCTTCGTAGCCTTCTATCTGCTTGTAGCCAAACGATGCCACTTGTTTTAAAACACCTTTGGGGTCTTGTGGCAGCACATCGCGCAGGGTATACAACTGCAGGCCGAAAGTATCAACCGGCTCGCCTACTATAGCGCCTTTAACGGTGTTGCATCCCAATAATTTGCTGCTGAAAGCCGTCAGCACTACGCCCGAGCCTAACAGGCCAGCCTGCTGTAAAAATTTTCTTCTGTTGTATGCCATTAGGTTATTTGTTTGCTTTTTTGGAGCGGTAAAGAAAACGTCTCTATTCCCTTTTACAGCTCTTGTTTAAAAGTACGTTTTTATTTGGTGCATTGCTGCTGCGGGTACAAAAAATTGCAGCTCTATGTAAAAGGAAAAGGTGACGTTTTTACTTTCGGAAAAAATAGTTGACCGCCAGTGCGGCAATGGCAATCAGGAGGCCAAAAAACTCGCGTGTTTTTTCAATATAAGGTTTGGTGGCCTGCATGCTTTCGGTAATGGAAGGCGTGTTGTATTCGGTCATCCAGTCCATCACACCATCTTTGGAAACAAAAAAGTAACCGGCATAAAACAGGAGGATAACAATATATGCCAGCGTAATTTTTGGGTACCATTTTTTAAAGGCCGCCAGTGCGCACAATGCCGCTGTAACTAAGTAAATAATGACCCACAGCCAACCGTCGCTATCGTTCGTATTGAAATAGGCAAAGGATAAAAAAAGAAGCGAGAAAATAATGTTCACAAAGGTTGCAATCATGGTAGTTCAAAATTATTGCCGCCTGTCAACAAATCAAAATCTGATTAGGGTCATGCAACGGAACGTTTGTGGAAAGAGCAAGAGGTGTTACTTTTAGGCAACAAAAGCCAACAATAAAGAAAGTGGATACTGAAATGGATGAATTGCAACCTTTACAAAAACTTTTAGCCCAAATCATACAAAATGCAAATACGCCGGAAGCATGGCAATGGATGCAGGAAAGAGCGACTTTAATTCAAACAGAAAAAGGTGCAGAAGCGCTAAACACCGCATTTGCGGCTGTGCCGCGCAAAACAGGAACCGAACGCCTGATGGTTTCGCAAAAGGAAAAAGAGACGTTTTTGCAACTGCAACCGCAACTGAATATTGAAGGCTGGACGGTAGACCGCGCCGCGCGTGTATGGTTGCTGATGCAGTTAGATGCTTCGGATAAAGAGGTGTATTTTCAGAAAATAGAGGAGCTTTTTTTATCGGCTACGGTAAATGAACTGGTGGCCCTTTATAGTGCGCTGCCGGTTTTGCGCCATCCTCAAATGTGGCGCCACCGCTGTACCGAAGGCATCCGCAGCAACATTTGCAGCGTGCTGGAAGCTATTATGTGCAACAATGTGTATCCATCTCAATACTTAGATGAAGCAGCCTGGAACCAGCTGGTGCTGAAAGCTTTTTTTACCGACAAGCCGGTGCACCAAATTGTTGGCTTGGACCAGCGTGCCAATAAAGAGCTGGCCCATATTTTAACCGATTATGCACACGAGCGCTGGGCAGCGGGCCGGCCTGTCAACCCACAACTATGGCGCTGCGTAGCACCATTTATTGATGAAAAACTTTTTAGTGATGTGGTGCGCCTGTCGCATAGCCACCTGGAATTGGAACGGGAAGTAGCCGTACTTATCTGCACCGAAAGTAATTACGGACCTTGCAAAGAACTGT